>JAGWZW010000044.1 GCA_018971835.1 Alphaproteobacteria bacterium | reverse complement strand
TCGGGCGCGGCGGGATCGGCCACCGGGGCGGCTTTGACGCCCAGAACCGGATGGCCCATGCGGGCTATCTTCAATATCGCCATGAGCGGGACTATGGCGCCTCCGCCGGGCCGATCAAGCGCCTCCTGTGCCGTTCCTGCAATATTCTTCCATTTGTCGCAGAGACGACGGGTTTGCGGGCTGGACAGGGCAAACCCGGTCTGTTATCTAGCGCGCCCTTAAGGAATTTTGCCCGTCAAGGAGCCGCTTTTGCAGATCATCGTCCGCGACAACAATATCGATCAGGCGCTGAAGGCGCTGAAGAAGAAGATGCAGCGTGAAGGCATCTTCCGCGAGATGAAGCTCCGGGGCCACTACGAAAAGCCGAGCGAAAAGCGCGCCCGCGAAGCCGCCGAGGCCATCCGCCGCTATCGCAAGCTGCAGCGCAAGCGGATGCAGCGCGAAGGGCTTCTGGCCCGCCGCTGAGCGGCCCGGCATCAGGGGATTCGGAAGGTCGTCCTGGCGGGCGGCCTTTTGTGTTTCAGGCCGCACAATCGGCGCAAACCGCAACCTCGACCGTAACATGGCTGAGCGCGGGGAAACGTGCTGCCAGCGCCTTCTTGATTTCTTCGGCGGTGATCACGTCCGGGCTGACCAGCGAGACAATCAGGCCCTTGTGGCCCGGCCCCAGCCGCCACAGATGCAGATCGGAGATCCGCGCGCCCAACTCGTCCTCGATCAGGCGGCGGACGGCGGCAACCAGTTCCGGATCGTCCTGCGCGTCGAGCAGCACCAGCCCGGAATCGCGCACCAGCCCGTAGGCCCAGGAGCCGATCACGCCGGCGCCGACGATGCCCACCGCCGGATCGAGCCAGCGCGTGCCCCAGATGAACCCGGCCGACAGCGCCAGGATCGCCAGCACCGAAGTGGCCGCATCGGCCAGCACATGAACATAGGCCGCGCGCAGGTTGTGATCGTGCTCATGTTCGTGGGCGTGCTCGTGCGCGTGGTCGTGGCCGCCACCGAGAATGACGGCGCAGACGAGATTGACTGCCAGGCCCAGCACCGCGATCAGGAGCGCGTCGCGATAATGCACCGTCACCGGCGTGATCAGCCGGCCCACCGATTCCCCCGCCACTGCCAGCCCGGCGATCCCCAGCACGATCGCGCTGGCGAAGGCGGCGAGGTCTCCGAACTTGCCCGAGCCGAAGGTGAAGCGGGCATCGCCTGCATGGCGCCGCGCCAGCCAGTAGGCCGCGGCCGCCAGCCCTAGCGCGCCGACATGCGTGGCCATGTGGATGCCGTCCGCCAGGAGCGCCATCGAACCAAAGGCAAGCCCCGCGGCAATCTCCACCGCCATGAACGCGGCCGTCAGCGCCGCCGCCAGCCTCGCCCGCCGCTCGGCATGGGCGTGGCCGTGGCCCAGGAACAGGTGGTCATGGGTCCAGAGCCCATGTGCATGGTCGGAAGCGTGAGGAGCGTGGTCGGGTGTCGCCATACGCCAAGGATAGGCGCCGGACCGAAGATGGCAAGGCTCACATCTGGCGCTGGAACAGCGAATTGCCCGCCGCGTCGGTGACGCTGTAGAGCTTGAGGCACTTGTCGTTGCTCATATCGTCGCAAGCGACATCGACGGTCAGCGCATAGTCTTCGCCGCCCAGTTTGGCCTTGCAGATCATGCGGTTCCCGGTCTGGCTCGCCGTGGCCTCGGTGCTGGCAAGTTTGGTGTCGCCTTCCACCACGCCGTAATCGACGGCCCGGACCAGCGCCGCCTCGCACAGGCTGGGGATCGGCTTACCGTGGGCATCAAGCTTGGGCGCGCCAGGTTTGAACAGAAAGTATCCACCCACCGCCGCCGCCGCGATCACCGCGGCCGCGCCGCCCAACACCAGCGGATTGCGAATCAGCGGCGCCTTTCCGGGCTCAGCCATCCTTCAAATCTCCCATGCCAGATGCACGCTACCGGGCACAGAAGCATATGGCCCCGCGTCGACAGCGATATATGGCGGAACGATAGAGCGCTTGACCGGCTGCGCCAACCCCGGATGTCGGTTTACCCTAGCGACTTGACGATCTCTTCGGTCATCTTCTTGGCGTCGCCGAAGAGCATCATGGTATTGTCGCGAAAGAACAATTCGTTCTCCACGCCGGCATAACCGGAGCCCATACCGCGCTTGACGAACAGCACGGTCTTGGCCTTCTCCACATCGAGGATCGGCATGCCGAAGATCGGCGACTTGGGGTCGGTCTTGGCAGAGGGATTGGTCACATCGTTGGCGCCGATGACGTAGGCCACATCAGCCTGCGCGAACTGCGAGTTGATGTCCTCTAACTCGAACACCTCGTCGTAAGGCACGTTGGCTTCAGCCAAGAGCACGTTCATGTGGCCAGGCATGCGGCCTGCCACCGGATGGATGGCATAGGAAACCTTGACGCCTTCTTTCTTGAGAATGTCGGCCATTTCGCGCACGGCATGCTGAGCCTGCGCCACTGCCATGCCATAGCCGGGCACGATGATGACGGAGCCCGCATTCTTCATGATAAAGGCGGCATCTTCGGCAGAGCCCTGCTTGACCGGGCGGGCTTCCGCCTTGCCGGCCGGGCCGCCCGTCTCGCCGCCGAAACCGCCCAGAATCACCGAGATGAAGCCGCGGTTCATGCCCTTGCACATGATATAGGACAGGATCGCGCCCGAGGAGCCAACCAGGGCGCCCGTGATGATGAGCGCAGTGTTTTCCAGCGTGAACCCGATGCCGGCCGCCGCCCAACCCGAATAGGAATTGAGCATCGAAACCACGACCGGCATGTCCGCTCCGCCGATGGGGATGATGAGGGTGATGCCGAAGACAAAACTCACACCGGCAATCGCCCAGAAGGCCCAATGCGGCTGATGCAGGAAAAAGAAAACGATCAAGGCCACGATGCCGGCAAAGATCAGAATGTTGAGCAGGTGCCGCACCGGCAGCAGGATTGGCGCTCCGCTCATGTTGCCGTTGAGCTTGGCAAAAGCGATAATCGAACCGGCGAAGGTGATGGCGCCGATGGCGACACCGAGGCTCATCTCCACCAAACTCTGCGCCTTGATGACGCCGGCGCAGGCGCCCATCGCATCCCGCACGCAGATGCCGTAGGCGTCCGGGCTGTACATCGCCGCGGCGGCGACCAGCACCGCGGCCAGGCCCACCAGCGAATGGAAGGCGGCTACCAATTGGGGCATCGCCGTCATGGCGATGCGCCGCGCCGTCACCGCGCCGATGACGCCACCAATGGCCAGGCCACCAGCAATCAGGCCCCAAGTCAGCGGATCCTGTACATCCCTCACCCACAACGTCGTGACGATGGCAATCGCCATACCGATCATGCCGTTGCGATTGCCGGCGCGCGAAGACACGGGGCTCGAAAGCCCACGCAGCGCCATGATAAAAAGGACGCCCGAGAGAAGGTAAAGCAGCGCTGCGATATCGGCCTTCATGCCAGCCTCACTTCTCTTTCTTCTTATACATGGCGAGCATGCGCTGAGTGACGAGGAAGCCGCCGAAGATGTTCACGCTGGCGAGGATCAACGCGAAAAATCCGAGCAGCTTGGAGGTCCAGCCGGGCGCGTCGATGGTGGTGACCGACACAGCAATCAGCGCACCCACGACGATCACCGACGAGATGGCGTTGGTCACGCTCATCAGGGGGGTATGCAACGCGGGCGTCACACTCCAGACCACAAAGTAGCCCACGAAAATCGCCAACACGAAAATCGAGAAGCGAAAGACGAAAGGATCTATCATTTCCATGTCATTAGGCCTTCAACGCCGGATGGACGATTTCGCCGTCGCGCGTCAGGCCTGCGCCCTTCACGATCTCGTCGTTCCAGTCGAGATTGAGAGCCCCCGTCTTCTTGTCGACGATCAGGCCGGCGAAGTTGAAAAGATTGCGCGAATAGAGGCTGGAAGTATCTACCGCCAGCCGCGCGGCGAGATTGGTGTAACCCATGATGGTAACGCCGTGGACCTCGATCACTTCATCAGCCTTTGTCAGCGGGCAGTTGCCGCCCTGCTCAGCCGCCAGATCGACGATCACTGAGCCCGATTTCATGGTCTTGACCATTTCCTCGCTGACCAGCACCGGCGCCTTACGGCCGGGGATCAGCGCGGTAGTGATGACGATGTCCTGCTTCTTGATGGTTTCGGCGATCAGGGCCGCCTGCTTGGCCTGATACTCCGCGCTCATCGGCTTGGCGTAGCCGGCGGCGGTTTCGGCCTGCTTGAACTCTTCGTCGATCACCGCGACGAAGGTGGCGCCGAGCGATTCCACCTGTTCCTTGGTGGCGGGGCGAACGTCCGTAGCCGAGACGATGGCGCCCAGGCGCCGCGCGGTAGCGATGGCCTGAAGACCGGCCACCCCCACGCCCATGATGAACACGCGGGCCGGCGCAATGGTGCCCGCCGCCGTCATCATCATCGGCATGGCACGGCCGAAGGTGGCTGCCGCGTCGATCACCGCCTTGTAGCCGGCGAGATTGGCTTGGCTGGACAGCACGTCCATCGCCTGGGCGCGGGAAATGCGCGGAATGAACTCCATCGCGAAGGCGGTCACGCCCTGGGCGGCGAGCCTGGCGATCGTGTCCTTTTCCGTGTACGGCGCCAGCATGCAGGCTAGCACTGCGCCCGTCTTCATCTTGGCGATTTCGGCTTCGCCCGGCCCGCGCACCGAAAAAACGATATCGGCTTCGCCGAGCATCTGGCCGGTATCGGGCGTGACCACCGCGCCAGCGGCTTCGTAGTCCGTATCGGAAACGCGCGCACGCGCTCCTGCACCCGACTCCACCAGGATATCGAGCCCGAGGCCTTTCAGCTTTTTGACGGTTTCCGGCGTGGCGGCAACGCGCGCTTCGCCGGGGCGGCGTTCCTTGAGAATGGCAAGTTTCATGGGCTGGGCGCCGCGGCTTTCGGCTTAGCTGTGTGTGCGGAAGATAGCGAGGAAGACGAGTACGAGAACGTTGAAAGCTAATCCCCATTTCACGAAGGTGACAAAACCGTGCCACGTCCTGAGATGGTCGCTGATATCCATCGTGCCCGGTTTGTAATCGTGTACGTCGCCGGCCATGCGGACCTCCGATTCCCTGATTTCAAACGGGCGGGACTATAGCAAAGCCGCTTCCGGCGGCAACCGCCCATTCTGTATTGCCTGTAACAAAACGCCGCGCCGGCTGCGGCCCTCCCGAGAGCAGAAAGTCCCAGGGTCAAGCTGTAATTCGGCCCAGCCATTCGATCCAGGTGCCATGCGGATGGCTTTCGGCAAGCCGGCGACTTTCGACCGTACCGTCGCGATAACGCGAGAGCGTCAGCCAATTGCGCCAGGCGCCGTCCTGCGCCTCGGCTTCCAGCGCCAACCGCCAGACCGGTCGCCTGAGCCCGGCCACGGTCAGGATATCGTCGAGCGCCTGGCGGCCTTTTTGGCCGAACTGATAGGCGACGATAGTGTGATAGACGCAGACGGGCACGTTTTGGGGAATGGCGCAGATGGCCTCGGGCAGCAGCGCCAGCGCATTGCCGCCGCGGATTTCCGGGCACGCCGCATCGAACAGCGCCATCGCCCGCTCCAGCCGCCTCAGCCGCTCTACCTGATCAGGCCATATCAGCGCGCGCAGCCAGGCGCGATCTTCCGCTGTGGTGAGATCGACTGGATTGAGTTCGAGCCCAACCCGGCTGGCGACCGCCGGGGTAGGCGATGCCGGAGGGTTTGCGGCCCCGCGCAGTTCGCATTCGAGGACTAGCGGCGCATCCGGCGCGATCTCCACGGCAGGCGTTCCATCGCGCAGATAACGCACTCCGTAACGGTCCCAGATCATGTTGAGCCCGGCGCTGGGACCGATCTCGATCAGGCCGAGCGGCTCGCCCGCCTCCGCGGCGACCACACGAAAACCGGCGTGTAACACACTGGTACGGCCGACCTCGTTGGTGTTGACCACACGGGCCTCGACCAGCGGCACAATCTCCTCGCGGTGCGCGAGGGCGAAATCACGGAAGTGGGGAAAGGGATCTTCGTCGGCAACGCTCAGTGTGCCACCACAGGTCGCATAGAAGCGTCTCAAGGGATGATCGGCGCCGCCCAAGAGCAAGTAATGTACCGGCGCCAGCAGCATGTTGGCATAAGGCTGGCCGCGCCGCGCACGAGCCGCGATGGCCTTCAAGTCCTCGTCCGCACCGATACCTTCGACTATGCAGGCATAAAGCGGTGAACCAGCCTTCGCCGCATCGCGCGCGAACATGGTCCAGTAATCGAAAGGTTTTCCGCTCATACGCCCTCCAGCAGTAGAACACCCGGGGCAGCGACCGCGTATTGTGCCACTTTCATCACAGCCCGGCGCAGGCCCAAGACCGCATTGCGCCTCGTGGCGTCGACTAAGGCTGTTACGCCCCCTCTGGCAAGCGCGCGGGCAGTCCGGCACGCTGTTACCTCGGTCTAACCCGCGGAAATCCGGGCAAAACGCGGTGATCGGCAGACCGTCCGGCCTACGGAGATTGGCTCGTTAAGGCTTCTGCCGCAGCAGAAAATTTCTTTCCCTCCGCGCCACCACTTACCCCTGATCCAATCTGTGAATTAAAATGGCACGTGCCATAGCGGTATTTCTTAAGACTGCCTTTACCGGCGGCGCGCGAGCATACCTGCCTCGAGAAAGGCGGAAGCGGCAATGGCCCAGACCATTCTGATTGTCGATGACGATCCGGTGCAACGCAGGCTCCTGGAAGCGGCTGTCAGCCGCACCGGGATGAATGTCGTCACGGCGCCGGGCGGCCAGCCCGCACTCGATCTCATTGCGGGCCCACGCGGCGACCAGATTCAACTGATGCTGCTTGATCTCGTGATGCCCGATATGGACGGCTTGACCGTGCTGGCAAAACTGCGCGCGAGTCATCCAGACCTGCCGGTGATCGTGTTAACCGCCAAAGGCGGAATCGAATCTGCAGTCGAGGCCATGCGCGCCGGCGCCAACGACTTCCTGGTCAAACCCGCGAGCCCTGAACGCATCACGGTTTCCATACGCAACGCACTAAAACTCGGCACACTCAGCGGCGAAGTGACCCGCTTGAAGAAGAAGGTCGAGAATCGTCTCGCCTTCGAGGATCTGATCTCCACCAGCCCCGAAATGCGCCAAGTGATCCGCCTGGGTCAGCGTGCCGCGCAATCCACCATTCCGATCCTGATTGAGGGCGAATCCGGCGTCGGCAAGGAACTGATCGCGCGCGCCATCCAGGGCTCTTCCGATCGTGCAGGCAGGCCCTTCGTCACCGTGAACTGCGGCGCGATCCCGGAAAACCTGATCGAATCCATCCTGTTCGGCCACGAGAAAGGCTCTTTCACTGGCGCCAGCGAAAAGCACCTCGGAAAATTCCAGGAAGCTGATGGCGGCACGCTGTTCCTCGACGAGATAGGCGAACTGCGCCTCGACATGCAGGTCAAGCTGCTGCGCGTGTTGCAGGAGGGAGAGGTCGATCCCATCGGCTCCAAGCGGCCGGTGAAGGTCGATGTCCGCATCATCTCGGCGACGAACCGCGACCTTGCCGAACTGACCAGAGAAGGCCAATTCCGCGAAGACCTTTATTACCGTCTCAATGTCTTTCCCATCTATGTGCCGCCTTTGCGCGAGCGGCGCGGCGACGTGCCCGCGCTGGCACAGCATTTCATTGAGCGGTTCGCAGCCGAGGAGCACAAGACTGTCAGTGGCCTGACCCCGGAAGCGCGCGATCTGATCGAACGGTATTCCTGGCCTGGCAATGTGCGCCAACTCGAAAACACGATCTTCCGAGCGGTGGTACTGTGCGATGGAACGATGCTGGATGTTTGCGATTTTCCGCAGATCGCCGCTGCGCTCGGCGTCGAAACAACAGCGCGCCGGCCGTCAGCCAGCGTCGAAGCGCCTCTCCGGGCCAACTATGTCACTGCGCCGCCACCCGTGCCGCAGCGCTTATCTGAGGCGCACGATCCCTACGCGCTCTCGGCGGTCGATGACAGCGGGCACATGCGCAAGCTCGACGATGTGGAATCGGAGATGATCCGCCTCGCCATCGGTCGCTACGAAGGGCATATGTCGGAGGTGGCGCGCCGGCTCGGCATCGGCCGTTCTACGCTCTACCGCAAGCTCAAGGATTTCGGTCTGGAGCACCACTTCGACGTAGGCGAACACGACGAAGACGGACCGCGTCAAGCCACCGGCTAATCCTTCATGCCGAGGGCGCTGAGATAGAGATCGAGGATCGCCTCCTGCTCCTGGCGGTCGGCAGTATCGAGCTTCCGGATGCGCACGACCTGCCGCATGATCTTGGTGTCGAAACCGTTACCTTTGGCCTCGGAATAGACTTCGCGGATATCGGCCGCCAGC
The DNA here is from genome assembly GCA_018971835.1 of Alphaproteobacteria bacterium. GTDB lineage: Bacteria > Pseudomonadota > Alphaproteobacteria > Micropepsales > Micropepsaceae > Rhizomicrobium. The sequence goes on along the minus strand of JAGWZW010000044.1, from coordinate 21,944 downwards.
GCGGCTTTTTCTTCTTCAAGCCGTTCGATCCGCTCGATGAACGAACGCAGGTGATCCTTCGCGAAGCCTGACTTGGTCATGCGGGAATTCCGTAAAGCACTTCGGGGCCGGCCGTCACCGGGGCAAGACACTTAGGCGGATGCGCCCGCCTGCGCAATGTACGCGCCGGTCATAGCTGTGAATCGTTTTCGCGGCGCCGAGGTCGCGTGAAGCGGGTTTCGGCCGGCCCCATTGCGGCCAGCCCCGCATCGAGGACCGGTTTCAATCGGCGGGCGAAAACCTGCGCGGCCGTAGGCGTGGCAAGCAGATCCTGGCGCATTTCGATCAACACATGCGGCAGGCCGTTCATCGTGCCGTGGCGCCAGAGGCAATCGTTTTCCAGTGCGCCGGAATAGGGTTCGTTGTCGCCGACCACAAACCCCGCCCGCTTGAGTTCCGTCATCAGCGGCTTGGCGAGGCGATCGTCACAGTCCCACAACACCCCCACCTGCCAGGGCCTGGCGACGCCCTTCCACACCGGGGTGAAGCTATGCAGCGACACCAGCACCGGAATGCGTCCGGCCGCACGTTCGGCGGCAATCTCGGCGTCCACCGCCGCGTGATAGGGCCGGTGATACCGGGCCAGACGGTCTTCGACCTCCGCTGGCCCGGCCTCGCGATTGCCGGGAATAATGCGGCCGTCGGACAGTTTCATCACCAGCGTCGGATCGTCCGGCCCGCGATTGACATCGATCAGCAGCCGCGACCAGCGCGCCAGGACGGCCGGCGCCCCATAGGCCTCCGCCAGCGACCGGCAGACCTCGGCGGCGCCGATGTCGTAGGCAATATGGGTAGAGAAGGCGGCCTTTTCCAACCCCAAGGTTCCATAGCGCGCCGGCAGCGCGCTGGACGCGTGATCGCAAAGGAAGATCAGGCCGCCGCCTCCCGAGGTGGACGGCCGGACATGTTCGAAGGCGGATTCGGTCATCAAGCGGCGATCTTTCTGTGGCACGAGTAATCGCGCAAGCACGCGTTGACAGCGCAGGCCAGTTGGGCGACACCCTGCAAACAACTATGCACCGTATCCTCGCCGTATTCGTTCCTGCGCTTCTGCTGCTGGCCGGCCCGGCCGAAGCGGGCCTGAAGGTCTGTAACAAGACCGCTCAGACAGCCAAGGTGGCGCTCGGCCGCTTCAACGGGACACACTGGATGAGCCAGGGCTGGTGGACGATTGCCGGGCATCGCTGTGCCGATCTCGTTACCGCGCCGCTCGACGCCCGCTATTACTATCTTTATGCCACCGACGACGGCCCGGGAAGCTGGGACGGCAGCCACGGATTCTGCACAGTATCGTCCGCCATCTTCGAAGTGATCGGGCGGGGCGATTGCGCCGCGCACGGCTATGACCGCAAGGGCTTCTTCGAAGTGGACACCGGCGACAAACAAAACTTCACCCAATCGCTTTCGGATTGAACCATGCGCCGCACCCGCAAGACCAAGATTCTCGCCACCCTCGGCCCGGCCTCGTCCTCGCCGGAGCAGCTCAGGGCGCTGTTCGAGGCGGGTGCGGACATCTTCCGCATCAACATGAGCCACACCGACCACAGCCGCTTGGCCGAGCTGCACGGCCGGGTGCGGGCGCTGGAGGCCGAGATGGGCCGGCCCATCGGCATCCTGGTAGACCTGCAGGGCCCCAAGATCCGCGTCGGCACGCTGCCCGGCGGGCAGATCGCACTCACCGAAGGCCAGCGCATCAAGCTCGCCTGCCAGGCCACGAGCGAGGATCCCGGCGTGCTGCCGATCCCGCATCCCGAAGTGTTCGCGGCCCTCAAGCAGAAACATGGGCTCTTGGTGGACGACGGCAAGATCCGCTTGCGCACCTGGGCGGCAACGCCGGCCGGCGCCGAAGCCTCGGTCGAGGTCGGCGGCGTGCTGAAGAACAAGAAGGGCGTGAACCTGCCCGACACGCTGCTGCCGCTCTCCGCCATGACCGAGAAGGACCGGGGCGATCTTGCTGCGGCGCTGGCGCTGGGCGTGGACTGGATCGCCCTGTCCTTCGTGCAGCGGCCCGACGATATTGCCGAACTGAAGAAGCTGGTGCGCGGCCAGGCCGCCGTGCTGGCCAAGATCGAGAAGCCCAAGGCGCTGGAATCGCTCCACGAGATTCTCGAACTGTCCGACGCCCTGATGGTGGCGCGGGGCGATCTGGGCGTGGAGCTGCCGCTGGAGGCCGTCCCCGGCCGGCAGAAGGAGATCATCCGGGCCGCCCGCCGGGCCGGCAAGCCGGTGGTGGTGGCGACCCAGATGCTGGAATCCATGATCCAGGCGCCGGCGCCGACGCGGGCCGAAGTCTCCGACGTCGCCACCGCCGTCTTCGAGGGCGCCGACGCGGTGATGCTCTCGGCCGAGACGGCTTCGGGCGCCCACCCGATCGAGGCGGTGCAGGTCATGGACCGCATCGCCACGGCGGTGGAGGCCGATCCCCAGTTCATCGTCATCATGGACGCCCAGCGCGAGGCGCCCGAGGAGACCACGCCCGACGCCATCATGACGGCGGTGCATCAGGTCACCCACACCATCCATGCCCGTGCCATCGTCTGCTGGACCAAGTCCGGCTCCACGGGCCTCAGGGCGGCGCGGGAGCGGCCGGAGGCGCCGATCCTGGCGCTGACGCCGCTGGTGGAGACGGCGCGGCGCATGTGCCTGGCCTGGGGCCTGCACTGCGTCACCACCGAGGACGCCCACGACCTCGACGACGTGGTCGAGCGCGCGGCCCAGTTCGCCTATGACGAGGGCTTCGCCAAGCCGGGCGAGCGCATCGTCATCACCGCGGGCGTTCCGCTCGGCACGCCCGGCGCCACCAACCTCTTGCGCGTGGCGTTCGTCGGCGGGCGGTAGCGGCCGGACGATCAGCGTTTGGCCTTGGCCGTGTTCAGTTCCACGGCAGCGCAGATCAGCGCCGTCAGCGCCTTTTCGTCGATCCTGTCGCCCTCATGGAAATCGATGGCGCGCCGGGTATTGCCGTCGAGGCTGCTGTTGAACAGGCGCGACGGATCCTTGAGCGCGGCGCCGTTGGCGAAGGTGAGCTTCACCTTGTCCTTGTAGGTCTCGCCGGTGCAGATCATCCCGGCATGCTCCCATACCGGAACGCCCAGAGGGTTCGACGGCTTTCGCCATTTCACCTCTTCGACGACGTGCGGATCGGCTTGCTTGATCAGGGCGCGCAGCCGGCCGAGCAGTTCGCCGCGCCAATCGCCCAGCGCCGCGATCCGCGCCTCGATCAACTGCGAGGGCGACGGGTTGTTCTGCGCGGCGCTCTTGGCCATGCTGGCTTTCCTTCCTGCGCTAAATCCCCTGCCCTTCGACGGCGCGTGACAGCGCGCGGATGTGGCGGGCGATGTCGTCGTATTGCGGGTCGAGCGCCAGCGCCTGGCGGTACATCTCGAGCGCGCCTTTCTTGTTGCCATACTCTTCGAGCTTGATGCCCAGCTCGGCGCAGGCCTGGAACTCGCGCGGATTGAGCATCACCGTGCGCTCCAGCGAGATCATCGCGGCTTCGTCATTGCCGCTGGCCGCTTCGATGCGAGCGCGCTGGTGCCAGCCCTCGGCATAATCCGGCGCGATGGCGGTGACGGCGGTGAAGAGCTGGCCGGCCAGCACCTTGTCGCCCACCGTCAGCGCCGCCGCCGCACGCGTCATCAGCAGATCGATGCTGGGACTTTGCGATTGCAGGAAGAGGGTGAGGATCTGGTCCTCGATCGGCTTGGCCTGTTCGGACGATTGCGCCTGGGACAAAGCCGCGAACAGGGCATCGAGCGGCTTCTGCGGCGCGGGTGGCGGTGACGGCGCGGCCAAGGCGGCCGGAGCGAGCGCGAAGAGGGCTGCGATGAGAAGGAGGAAACGCATGGGCGCGATGCTAGCGCGCAGGCACGCGCGCGGCCAGCGCCGGCTCAGCCCAATATCTAACCTTGGCGGGCCTTGAAGCGCGGGTTCTTCTTGTTGATGACGTAGGTCCGGCCGCGCCTGCGGATGACGCGGCAGTCCTTGTCGCGCTTCTTGAGCGAACGGAGCGAATTCCGGATCTTCATGGCACGCCTTCAAAGTCCTGCAGAGCGGGCTTTTATGGCCCGAGAAGGCGCGGAACCTAGTGGGCGAACCGCGCCCTGTCAACGGAAGAAAGGCGGGCTTTTTCCTCATTTACCTCACCCTGGGGAGCCCATTCGCCCCAGGGTGAGGCGAATGGGCGTCTCGAAGGATCGAGGCAAATGAGAATCGCCCCAGACAAACCGCCCGGAATCAGATAAGTTCTTGAGCATACTTCCTTTCTTAACGCCGCAGGCCACGATGCGCACCCTCGCCCGCCTCCTTGCCCTGTCGCCGGCCGTCCTGGCGCTGGTGGCTTGCGCCGCCACGCAGCAGACCAGCGGGCCGACCGCCGGCCCGGCTGTGCGCACCGCCGCGATCGCGCCGAACCCGGCACCGGGCGACGACGCCAAATTCGCGGCCTTCGTGCGCGATTTCCGGGCCACCGCGCTGGCCGCCGGCATCAGGCCTGAGGTCTATGACCGCTCGATGGCCGGCATCTCGCTCAACACCCACATCCAGGATCTCAACCTCCGCCAGCCGGAGTTCTCGCAGGCCATCTGGGACTATCTCGACGTCGCCGTCTCGCCCAAGCGCGTGGCCGACGGGCAGGCCGCGCTCGCCGCCAATGACGCGATGCTGAACAAGATCGAGGCCCGGTACGGCGTGCCCAAGGCGGTGCTGGTCGCGATCTGGGGCCTCGAAACCAATTACGGCACGCTGATGGGCCGTTACGACATGTTCGAGGCGCTGGCGACACTGGGCTATGACGGCCCGCGCCAGGCGCTGGGCCGGCGCGAGCTGCTGGCGGCACTGAAGATGGAGCAGGCCGGGCCGTTCCAGCCGGAAGAGATGATCTCCTCCTGGGCCGGGGCCTTCGGCCAGACCCAGTTCATGCCCACCACCTGGCTCGCCCACGCCGTGGACGGCGACGGCGACGGCAAGAAAGACCTCTGGCATTCGCCCGCCGACGCCCTGGCCTCCACCGCCGCCATGCTGGCCGGGGACGGCTGGAAGAGCGGCCAGAGCTGGGGCTGCGAGGTCCGCCTGCCGGCGAACTTCCCCTATGCCGAAAGCGGGCGCGACAATCCCCAGCCGCTTTCGCACTGGCGCCAGCTCGGCGTGACGACCGCGCTGGGCAAGCGCCTGCCGCAAGGGCCGGACGACGATTCCGAAGGGGGCTCGATCTTCCTGCCGGCGGGGGTGCGCGGTCCGGCCTTCCTGCTGCTGCACAATTTCCACGTCATCATGCGCTACAACGCCGCCTCGTCCTACGCGCTGGGAGTGGGCCTCTTGGCCGACCGCATCAGCGGGCTGCCCGGCGTGGTCGCCAGCTGGCCGCGCGACGAGGAACCCTTGAGCCGCGACGACCGGCTCGCCTTCCAGCGTGCCCTCGCCAGCCTCGGCTACGACCCCGGCAAGATCGACGGCATGATCGGCCCCAAGGTGAGCGATGCCTTGCGCGCCTATCAGGCTGCGCATGGCCTTCTGCCCGACGGCTTCGCCACGCACGACCTCCTGATGCGGCTGGAGCGCGAGGTCGCCGCCAAGGGCAGCACCAAAGGCGGCTGATTTTTCTTGCGCTGCCGCCAGCGCCTCGACCAGCAAGATCGCCAGTTCGGCCCGGCGCTTGAGATCGGCAAGCTCGGCACGCAACAATGCGCGCAGCGCCCGTGCCGCCCGGGTGTGGCGGCCGCTCTTCAAGGCGTTGCGATTGCCGGGCTGTCCGCCGCGGCGGCGTGGAGAAGTTTTGGCCGCCTGAAGGCGATTGTGCTGGCCGCTCATCGCGTTATTCGTTTTTCGGCGGATGCCCTACCCCCCTCCCCCGGTGCGGTAGGTGACGACACGCGCTCGACCCGCTCGACCACGATGCGCTGGCGCCGCTCGTCGAGCTGCGTGCCGCCGCGCAGCCGCACGATCGAATCGGCGAGCTTGGTGCCCACCTCCGCCGCGCCGCGCAGCCGGTGGAAGTAATCGTCGTGGCAACCGTAATACGCCGGATCGGCGATGATCGCCGCGGTGCCGCGCACCATCTCGCGGCATTCGAGCAACAGCCCGCGCAGCAGCATCTCCGGTTCGGTTTCGGAAAGCAGCATCAATTCGGCGCGCACCACGTCGGGATCGATGGCGCGGCGCGGCTGCGGGGGCAGCGCGGGCCGTTGCGCCGCGCGTTCCGCGGCGGCGCGCTTCTTCTCTTCGTCGGCCGCAATCTCGGCGCGCAATTCCTCTTCGCATTCCGCCAGGCCCTCGGGCCAGTTCTCGCGCGGCAGCACCTTGACGGCGACTTTCGCCAGCATGCGCTGCGCATCTTCGTGTTGGGTATCGCGATAATGTTCGTTCATCCTGAGGCGTGTCCTTTCGCTGATCCTCAGGATGGCAATGGGGATGAGACGCGCGCGGTTCAAGGCCCGCCGCGCCAAATTCCGTTCGCGCGCGATGCCGCAAAAGCCCATGAAACGGGGATAAGTCGCGCGGCCGAACCGGAAATGCCAGACGCATCAACGCGGCATGGCGTGCCGCAGCGTGGATAAGGTCCGTACGAGACAAACGACCGCAGTTTTGCATTTTCTGCGCTTGGCCGCCCGCGCGTTGTGGGAAGGCTGTGACAATCCCCGGCGCAGGGCGCGCCGCGGCACCAGCAGGTGGTAATAAGGGCAGCGGGATTACGGGGCGTTCTACCCAGAGGAGCAACCAAGATGTCTGGCAATACGATCCCGAAAATGACGGCTTCAACAGGACGTGCGCGTATCGGCGCGCTGGCGACGACAGCACTGGCGGCGCTCTTCGCCGCAGCGCTGGCGAGCCCGGTGCTTGCCAATCCGGTTGGCGGCATGGGGCCTGGAACGAACGCGGGTGCGGCCGCCGGCGCGCGCAGCGACATGAATGCCCCTGCGAATACCGGCACAGATCAAGGCCAAGCCGGCGGCGCGTCGGGCAGCCAGATGAGCACACAGGGCATGACGAATACCAACGGCCCGAAGGCATCGGACCCCGAAACCGGAACGGCGCACGCCACCGATCGCATGAACGCCAGCGGCGTCCACCACAAGACGCACGGCAAGATGCACAGCAAGCTGCACAGCAAGAAACACCACACGAAGACACCGGGCTAAGACGCAGATAACACCAGGACGGCGCCGGCCGCCTCCACGCCCTTGACTGGTACGGCGCCGCGATTAGCCCCCTCTCTGGCCCGTGCGGAGCCCCTCCCCGTACGGGTTCTTCTTCTTTCAGAAGGTGAACTCCAGCGCCGCATACCACTGCGAGCGGTCGGTGTCGGCGGCGTTGTCGAGGCCCGGTCCCGCCGACAGCATCAGGTGGTAATGCGCGCTGAGATCGTAGCTGATGCCGCCACTGAGGCCGGTGACCGGCTTGGAATTCTGCACGTCGGCCGTCTGGTGATAGATTTCGGCGCCGAGGCGCAGGCCGGGATAAATCTCGCGTGTCAGCGCCCAGCCCACCAGGCAGTAATCGATGGCGCCGCCGCCGCGGTGCAGGCCGCAGCCGCCGCCGCCGAAGGTGGACCATTTGCCGAAATCCTTCTCAGCCCACACCGGCAGGAAATAGGCGGCGTGGCCATCGGCCACCCGGTGCGAGGGGCTGGGCAGTACCACCTGCGGGAACATTGCCACGTCCCAGCCGTCTGTCTCCTGATGCAGGAAGCGATACTTCGCCTCCAGCTCGACATTGCCGAGCCCGCGCACCGTCTCGCCATGCGGCGGGCTGTTGTAGCTGAGCGGCACCACGGCGGTGAGCTGCAGATCGGGCAAGGCGCCGTAATTGAAATCGAGGCCGGTTTCGCCTGCCGCCCCGCCCAGCTCCACCGTCTGGCCGGTATAGAGATAAATCTCGAAATGGCCGGTGTCGGTGGGCTCGGGATCGTCAGTGACGTAGGGCGGCCCTGCCAGCGCCGGTGACGCCAGCCCAAACAGCAGCACGGCGAGAAGGGGGACGCGTCGCATGGGCGGGGAACCGGTCGGGACTGCCTGCTTATGTCACAGACAGCGGATGGAAACAAAGTTCACGGCAGGTGTTTGAAGAGCACTTGTGCGGTGTCGCTGCGGCCGGCGGCATCCACCACCGTGATGCGCGCAAAGCCTGCGCCCGGCGGGGCCAGCACCACCGGCTGGAAACGCGTGAAGCTGCCCAGCAGATGGCCGTTGACCAGCCAGGTCAGCGGCGGCTGCCCGCCATCGGCCTTGAGCGTGATGGTCCGGTTCATGTCCGGTGCCACAGGCAGCGGCAGCGTGGCGCCGTTGGGCGGGAAGGCAATCGACGGCGGCGGGATGTGACTCTCGCGCGGCTGCGGTTGCGCCTCCGCCTCGCGGGTGAAGACGCGCAGGCCCGCAGGCAGTTCATCGGTCGAGCGCGCCAGGATCGCGCCCGCCGGTGGCGACGGCGGCGGAGACTTGTCCGCCGGCAGCAGGCCGAAGGTCTTCAAGAGGATCGGCGCGGCGGTTTCGAGGCCGACATCGCCGGGGCTCGGCGCACCGTCAGCGCGGCCCACCCAGACGCCGACGGTATAATCGTTCGAGAAGCCCACTGCCCAGGCATCGCGGAAGCCGTAGGAGGTGCCGGTCTTGAAGCCGATAGCGCGGCCGCGCAGCAAGCCCTGGCCCATCGCCCAGCCATCGGGCAGCGCCACGCCGTCGAGGATCTGGCGCAGGTAATACGCCGCCGCCGGGCCGAACAGCCGGTGCGGCGGCCCTTGCGGCGCGTCCTTCAGATAGCGCAGCGGCCGCACCACGCCGCCATCGGCGATGCCGGTGTAGAGCATGGTGATGTCCGCCACGCTGATCCCGAGCCCGCCCAGCGCCACCGGCAGCGTCGGCGTCTCGCGCGTGGGAAAGGCCAGGTGCGCGCCCGCATTCTCCAGCGCCAGCGTGAAGGCCAGCGGGCCGACGCGGTCCAGCACCATCACCGCCGGGATGTTGAGCGATTCCTGCAGCGCGTCGCGCGCCGTCACCGCGCCTTGGAAGCCGCCGGAGAAATCATGCGGCGCGTAATCGCCGAAGCTGGTGGGCGCATCCTCCATCATCGACAGCGGATGCAGGATCAGGTCGTCGAACGCCAGCCCGTAGATGAAGGGCTTGAGCGCCGAGCCGGGCGAGCGCGCACGCCGCGCCAGATCGAGCTGGCCGAAAGCGCCCCAGTAATTCACGCCGCCGACATAGCCGAGCACGGCATGGGTCTTGTTGTCCGCCACCACTACGGCGAGGCTGCTGCCGTCCCGGAAGTAAACCTGTTCCACCGTTGCCAGCCGTTCGAGCGCGGTTTGCAGCGGCGCGTCCAGCGTGGTGACGATGCGCCCGCGCTGCGTCTGCGCCAGAAGGCGGGCAAGGTGCGGCGCAATCATCGGCATGGCGATGCGCTGGGAGACGATGCCTTCGCGCCCGGCGACGCGCGCATCACCGGCACTGACGACGTCGTCCGCCACCATGCGCGCCAGCACCTTGTCGCGGCCGGCCTTGGCGCGCTGGGCGTGGCGATCCGGCCGCTGGCGCTCGGGCGACTGGGGCAGCGCCACCAGCGTCGCCGCCTCGGAAAGATCGAGGTGCGACGGCTCTTTGCCGAAATAGGCCAGGCTGGCCGCGCGCACGCCTTCCAGATTGCCGCCGAACGACGCCAGCGTCAGATAGATCGAAAGGATCTGCTCCTTGCTGTAGCGCTCTTCGAGCTGGAGCGCGCGCGCCATCTGGACGAGCTTGGTCAGCACGGTGCGCGGCCGGCCGGGCTCCAAGAGGCGCGCGGCCTGCATGGTCAGCGTCGAGGCGCCGGAGACGACATGGCCGCTGGAAACGAGCTGGAACACCGCGCGCAGCAGCGCCAGCGGATCGACGCCGAGATGCTCGTCGAAGCGCTTGTCCTCATAGGCCTTGAGCAGCTTGAGATAGCGCGGATCGACCTCGTCCACCGTGGTTCTGAGCCGCCAGGAGCCGTCCTTCGACAGGAACGGGCGCAACAGCGTGCCGTCGCGCGCCACCACTTCGGGCGAGACGTTCTGATAGCGCGCCATGTTCGGCGGCAAGAGCCGGTCGAGGATTGCCAGCATGCCAAGCACTGCGAGCAGCGCGATGCCGGCGAGCTTCAGGCGCGCGTGCGGCCGGTTCAAAACCACGCGCCATATATCTCGCTGCCATTGGCCGAGATAAGTGAGAAGATCGCGAACACGTTGCACAGGATGCGACGTCAAAGATCAAAACTCCACTTCCCTCTCCCCTTTCGAGGGAGAGGGAGAATAACGCAACGCCGCGCGCCTCATCCTCACTTCTCCGCCGCGATGACGAGCTTGCCCATGCCGGTGCGGGCGATGATGGCGGGGGCATACATATCCTCCACCACGCCGGCGGGCAGCACGAACTGGCCCGGCGTCACCGCGCGCGCGATATAGGCGATGCGGAAAGTGGGCCGCGGCTCCGGCGTCTTGGGATGCGGCGGATGGTATTGCGAGCCGATGGTGAAGGCAGCGACGAAGCGGTCGTCGCGCGCGTCTTCCAGCGACGCCGGCGTCACCTCGCCCAGCCAGGGATAGAGCTTGGCCTCGTCGCCCACGATGGGCGATTCGATCTCCAGACCGGCCGGCAACAGGTCGAGCAGCGCCATCTGGCGATACAGATCGTTGGCCATTGTGCCCTGCAGCACCACGACCACGCGCTCATTCTGCTTCAGGCTGGAGAAATCGACCGGCTGGCCATCCATCGACCAGAAGGTCTTGGTCAGCACCACGCCATCGGCCACGCCGGGCAGCGGCTGCGCGGACGTGCCCTGCACCGAGACGGTACGCCACACCGTGCCGTCGGACTTGTTGGCGAGCGTGATGCCTTTGGCGAGCTGCCCGGGTGTGGGCGACAGGTGCACCGCGCCGGCAATCGGCTGGACCGGCTTGCCGTCCACCAGCACGGCGAGGCGCGTATGTTCGCTCGACAGCGCATAGGCGGCGAGCAGCATCCAGGCCTTGTCCTGTGTGGTGGTGGCGTTGAGGCGCAGATCCACCGCACTGGTCTTGCTCATCAGCGCGGGCACAATCTCCGCATCGCCGCCCTCGACGGCCAGCGCCGTGGTGGCGGCCAGATCGCGCACCAGCGAGCCGTAATCGCCGGTGGGATAGAGCGTGGGCTTGGCAGCCAGCACGATCTCACGCGCACGGTCGAAGGCATAGGCGGCGCGCGAGCGGTCGCCCGCATCGGCCGCGGCGGCGCCGGTGAGCGCGGCGGCGATGGCAGTGTTCCAGTGGCGGCCGCGCGTGTCGCTGTAATAGCGCAGGTCCGACAGGTTCACGCGCCCCGCCCGAGCCAGCACATAGAAGGCATAGGCGCGCGTATCGTCGTCATTGCCGGACGACGAAGCGGTTTGCGAGAGCCATTTGAGGCCGCGGGACAGCGGCTCGTTTGCCACCACATACCCCTTGGCCTTGGCGCGTTCGAGGAAATCCAGCGCGAAGACGCTGAGCCAGGGATCGGCCGAGCTGCCCGGCCCCCACATGCCGAAATCGCCGGCGTAGTTCTGCATGTCGAGCACATTGTCCACGGCGTTCTGGATGCGAATGTGCAATGCCTGATCGGTGGGCAGGCCCGCGATCCCGGCCAGATCGTTGAAATAGAGCAGCGGCATGGCGCGGCTCACCGTCTGCTCGATGCAGCCGTAAGGATATTTGTCGAGCCAGTGGAGCAGGCCCGGTACGTCGCTATAGCCATGCGCGGCGGAAACGTTGAGTGCGACGTTCACGGTGGAGGGAATGAGCCCGGCCACCAGCGCGCCGGTCGCCTTGAAGCTCTTGCCGGGGCCGAGCGGCGCGATCTCCTCGCGCACGGTATCGAGCTGCGGGGCGCGCACCTCGATCGGCCAGGAGCGCGAGACGGCAAAGCCGTTCGGCCCCTTGAGCGCGAGCGCAATGTTGGCGACACCCAGACCGTGCGCTGCCAGCACCACCGGAATCAGCACGCGCTGATGGGCGGCCAGGGTGCGGGTCATCACGTCGTGCGCCGCGCCGGAATCGAGGCCGACGGGGCCGGAGGTGGTGACGGTGGCGGTGTAGCTGCCCGCCGGGCCTTCCACATTGTCGATGTTGAGGGCGGCTTCGGCGTGATCGCCCGGCGCCAGAAAGCGCGGCAGCACGAGATCGGCCACCACCGGATCGCGCACCGTGAGCGCGCGCGAGGCCTCGCCCACCTTCTTGCCGGTCATCGCCACGGCCATCAGGCGCAGCTCGCCGTTGAAATCGGGAATGTCGAGCGGCACCTTGGCCACCCCGTCCGGCCCGAGCTTCATCAGCCCCGAGAACAGCGCCACCGTGCGCGTGGGCACCACGGACAGCGTGCGCCCGCCCAGCATGTCGCCGCCTTCGCGCAAGCTGCCGATGGCTGACTTCTCAGGCTTGATGAGCCGGCCGTAATCGTCGTGCATGCCGACGCCGAGCCGCCGCTTGCCGAAATAATAGCCCACCGGATCGGGAGATTTGTAATTGGTGAGCTGCAGGATGCCCTCGTCCACCGCGGCCAGGGTGAGATAGGCGCTGTCGCCGCCCATGCCCGTCACCTTCACCGGAATGGTGAGATGCTGGCGCGGACGGATCAGCTTCGGTCCGCCGATTTCCACGCCGAGTGTGCGCGAGGAATTGTCCACGCCCAGCCAGGCCACGCCGATGGCACGCACCGGCTCGCGGCCCGTCGCCTGATCAAGCGGGCGGTAATCGGTGACCAGCACATAGGCGCCCGCGCCCCAGTCCGCCGACACCGGGATATCGACGGTGGCGCCGGACGCCGGCGCGCTGACGAGCTGCGCGGAGAACACGCGGTCCGCCGCCACCACCACCAGCGCCTGGCCACTGGCCGCGGGCTTGATGGCGACATGCGCGATCTCGCCGGGCAGGTAGGCCGGCTTGTCCGCCGCCACCGGAATGCGGTCGGGCCGGTCGCCCGCCGCGCTGGCCGCCCAGCCCGAATAGAAGCGGTAGGACGATGCCGCGCCGGTCTTCGGATCGGTGATGGTGAGCCGGTAGGTGCCCCACGGCATCGCCTGCGAAAGTTTCGCCGGCGCGTTGGCGGAAATGGCCAGCGTGCCGCCGGCGATCAGCCGGTCGGCCGTGGTGGACTGGTACTTCCACTGGCCGTTGTCCTGATACCACTGATAGGTCGTGACCTCGCGCACCCAGGAATAATTGAGGCCGGAAAGCGCGATACGCTTGCCGCTGCTGTCCACCGCGACGGCGTCGAAATGCGCGGGCGCGTTCTCGCCCACCGCGCCGCCGTCGAACTCAGGCCGGATGCCGATGGCCACGGCGCGCGTGACGATGGGCACGTCCACCGCCTTGGAGGTCGTGCGCCCGCCCGGCTCGTGGATCGCCACGGCGATGTGCGCCTTGAGCGGCAGCGTGGTGTCGGCCAGCTCGCCGAGATTGGCCGTGGCGGTGGTGACGCCGCCCTGGTCGGTTTCCGGCACGGTGAGCGGGATCGCGACATCGGAGAAGGAATCGTCCACGCGCCCGAACTGATAGTTCTTGAATGCGGGATAGGGATTGGCGTCGGCGGTAATGCGCGCCTCGCCTTCGCCCGACAGGCCCGTAGCCGGCGCGCCGTACAGAAAGCGCACCTCGGCCCGGACGTGCAAATCCTGCTTGGGATGCAGCACCTTCTCTTCCGGCGTCAGCGAGACGTTCAGGCGCTGCGGCACGAAATCGGCGACGTCGAACTGCACGCGGCCGACCGGATCGGCCTTGGGATCGACATAGGCGGCGATCTGCCAGCGGCCATGCGGCGCGCGGGCATTGAGCGCCACGTCCCAGGCCGCCGTGCCCGCCGCCAGCGCGTCGCTCGGCACCGTGGTGCGGCCGACTTCCACGCCATCGGGCCGGGTGGCGATCAGCGTGAGCGGCGCGGAAGCGGCCACGCCCACGCGGTCGCGCAGCATGGCGACGGCATGGACCGTCTCGCCGGGGCGGTAGACCCCGCGCTCGGTATAGAGATAGGCGTCGATCGGCCCGGGCGAGGCCCGCCCGCCGACGCCGCGGTCGGTCAGGTCGAAGGCCGGGCGGCGCAGATCGAGGAAGCTGAAATCGCCATTGGCGCCATAGGCCATCACCACCACCGGCTGGTTGCCGCCGGTGCCGCGGAACAGGCCCGGATCGAAATCGGCACGGCCGACGGAATCAGTCTTGGCGCCGGCCAGCACGTTGTTGTCGCGCGCCACCAGCGTCAGCTTGACGCCGGAGAGCGGGCGCGCGCTGGCATAAGAGCGGGCAAACACAGTCAGGCCGTTCGCGCCCTCGAAGGTGGTGAGCGCGATATCCGAATCGACCACCCATTGCGCGGCCATGCCGCCGCTGTCGTATTCATCGTCGCTGCCGGCGACGGGCTTGGCCGCGTTGTCCGCCACCAGCACATAGGCGCCGGGCTTGCGATCCTTGAGAATCTGCTTGATCGGAATGAGCGTGACGACGGAGGCGTTCTTCACGCCGGCCACCGTCATCGTACCTGACCAGATCAGCGCGCCCTGATCTTTTTCGAGCTGCTGCTCGTCCCAGGAATAGAGCGTGGTTTCGTCCACCACGCCGCTTTCGATCTGCGACAGCAAACGGTCGCCAACGCGGATCACCTTCAATCTCAACTTGTCGACATTGACGGTGGTGACGGGCACGCCCTCGGCGTTGTCGCGCGGCAGGATGATGCCGCCGGAGAAGCGGATCAGCGCCGGCTTGTCGCGCAGCGTGACCGGAACGGTTTCGCCGACGGCGAGGCTCTCGCCGCTGGCGGCGGGCAGGCCCTGCTTCAGCGTGACCTGATAGCTCTTGTCGAAATCGAGCCCGGCCAGGCAGAGGCTGGTTTCGGTGGGCCGCACGACAATGCGCGTCTCAGGCTTGATCGAGAGATAATCCTCGTAATGCGTCTTGCCGCTGTCATCGAGCTTGCGGGTGAAGACCAGGCAGGCCTCGGCCTGGGGCTTGGAGGTATCGATATCGAGGCGGTGGAAGGCAAATTCCGGCGGCGGTGGCGGCGTGGGGGTGGAGGTGCCACCCGTGGCGGCCGAGAAACCGCGCTGGATGCGGGCGATGATGCCGTTCTGCCCTACCCCGGCCGGGCCCCTGGGCACACCGCGGCCGCCCAGCGTGTAGAGCGCACCGGCCAGCAGCGCCAGCACGATGACCGCCGTTGTCCCGATGATCAGAAAGCGCCGCATTTGTCCCCCCCGTCTCACCGCCCGCGAAGCACGGGCGAGCCTAGCGCCGCGCGCCCGGAGCAGCAATCGAGGCGGCATCCTCCGCGCCGATCATGGCATGGCCATGACCGCCCCGGCGGGGCACCGGGGTGAAGAATGGAACGGCTTTCAGCTTCGGCGTTCCGCCCGCGCCGCCAGCTGGAACACCACCCAGGCGCCGCAGCGGCTGCAATCCACATCGTTGCCGTAGCAGCAGAATGGCGTGGCGAAGTGATCGTCCTCCAGCCACAGCGGCAGCACATGATCCTGCGCCGGGCAGGAGGCGGTGATCGCCTCGCAAGCGGGCGGCAGCATCAGCTCCAGGCTGCGCGTGCTGTTGCGGATGAAGCCGCCGTGAAGCGCCTTGAGGCGCAGCACCTCGCGCACCGCCTCGGCGCGGTCCTCGTTGCTGTCCCAGGCGTTGCCGCTGTCGTCCCCGGCGCACGGGACATAGAAGCTGAAAGTCATCCAGCCGGCGGCCGTGCCCTCAAGCGCCCCCACCAGCTCGCCGAGGCGATCCTGGTTGAGGCGCGTGACCGTGCATTGCACCTGCACGCTGGAGGAAAACTTCTCATCGAGCTTCGAAAGATTGGCCAGCACCCGGCGGAACGTGCCTTCACCCCGCAAGGCATCGTTGAGGTCTTCGGGCCCGTCCATGCTGACCACGTAATGCACCTGCGGCCCGAAATCGATCAGCGGCACGGTGCCGTTGGTGGTGATGGTGTTGTGCGGGAACAGATGGATGGCATCGGCCAGAAAGCGCTTCTTCAACAGCGGCTCGCCACCCATCCACAGCATCGTCCTGATGCCGTGGCGGTCGCGCAAACCGGCAAGGGTCTCGAGCATGGCCTCGTCGGCCATCTCGTCGCGGATGGACTGCGGCGACTCGTTCGGATTGCCGTCGCGATAGATGAAGCAGTGCTTGCAGGACAGATTGCAGCGGTTGGTGATGTTCACGATCGCCGACGGATAGCGCCCATCCTCCCGGTAATGGCCGCTCAGCCTGGCCTGAATCTTGGCCTGGATCATTGTTTCCGCCCCGCTGTTGTTCAGGCCCGAATATTGCGCCGTTAACCGCGGCGGGGAAAGCCCTCGCTTTGACTTGCCAGCCGCTCACGCCTCGGCAACAGTGCGCGCGCAGCCACACCGGACCTTTCCGTGACCAGCGAAAACAGCGCCGCAGCCCTGGACGAATTCAAAGCCCAAGCCAAAAACGACACCGTCTTCATCGGCCACCCGGCAGGGCTGGGCTGGCTCTCCGCCTCCGAGTTCTGGGAACGCTTCTCCTATTACGGCATGCAGACGCTGCTGGTGCTCTATCTGGTGCACTACCTGCTCTTGCCCGGCCAGATCGAACAGGTGTGGGGCTTTACCGCCTTCGGCCATCTGATCGGCTGGCTCTATGGCGAGCAGACCAAGATGGCGCTGGCCTCCAACACGGCGCAGCTTTATGCGGGCCTCGTCTATGTCACGCCGCTGGCCGGCGGCTTTCTGGCCGACCGACTGATCGGCCGCACGCGCACGGTGAGCATCGGCGCGGTGCTGATGGTGATCGGCACCTTCCTGCTGGTGCTGAACCAGACCTTCCTCGTCGCGCTGCTGCTGCTGCTGGTCGGCGTGGGCTGCTTCAAGGGCAACATCGCCAGCCAGGTGGGCGATCTCTACACCATCGACGATCCGCGCCGCGCCGACGGCTTCCAGATCTATTTCCTCGGCATCCAGCTTGCCGTCATCATCTCGCCCTTCATCTGCGGCACGCTGGGCCAGAAGGTGGACTGGCATCTCGGTTTCCTCGCTGCCGGCGTGGGCATGGCGGCGGGACTGGCGATCTATCTTCTGGGGCGGCGCAACTTCCCGCCCGAACCACTGCGCAAGACATCTGCTGCAAAAGGCACCGCCGACAAGCGCCCGCCGCTCACCACGCGCGACTGGCAGGTGGTGATCCTGCTGGTGGCGCTGTTGCCGGTGCTGGCGCTCTCCATCATCGGCAACCAGGAAATCTTCGACGCCTATCTGGTGTGGGGCGAGAAGACGTTCCAGACCAATTTCTTCGGCTTCAACATGCCGATCACCTGGCTGGTGTCGCTCGATGCCGGCGTCAGCACGGTGACGATGATCGGCGTCATCGCTTTCTGGCGCTGGTACGGCAAGCGCTGGAAGGAGCCCGACGAGATCACCAAGATCGTCATCGGCGTGGCGATCGGCACGCTGGGGCCGCTGGTGCTGGCCGGATGCGCCCTCGGGCAGGCGACGATGCACCATCGCGTGCCGCTCTACTGGGCACTGGGCTTCCACATCCTCAACGACATCGGCTTCGCCAACGTGCTGCCGGTGGGGCTGGCGCTCTATTCGCGCGCGGCGCCGCGCGGGCTCGGCGGCATCATGATCGCGGTTTATTACCTGCACCTGTTCATCGGCAACATGCTGGTGGGCTATCTGGGTGGGCTGCTCGGCACCATGCCGGACGCCAGCTTCTGGCTCTTGCATGTGGGCCTGATGGCGATTTCGGCGGTGCTGCTGCTCTTGACGCGGCTGTTCTTCGCCGGGCTGGTGGCGCCATCGGGCGCAGCGGCGGCATTGGCCGATTGAGGCTCGCCGATTGAGCATGGCCGGCGACGGGCGTAGGCTTCCGCTGGAGAGCCTGGAGGCCGGCATGGGCAAGGACACGAGAAAAAACGCGGGCAAGAAGAAGGTCAGGACCACGCACCTGCCGGCCGGCGCCGGCGATCTGCTGCGGCGTTTCCCCGACATCTGGGACGCTTACGCCCAACTGGGCGAACTCTGTTCCGAGGCCGGGCCGCTGGATGCCCGCACCCGCCATCTGGTGAAGATTGCGCTGGCCGCCGGGGTCGGCTCGGAAGGCGCACTTCATTCCCATGTCCGGCGCGGGCTGGCCGAGGGCCTCGACCCCGACCAGATCCGGCATGTGGCGCTGCTGGCGATCCCGACGCTCGGCCTGCCCGGTGCGGTCAGGACCATGACATGGATCGACGACGTCCTCGGCGCCAAACCGAAAAAGGCCGCGCGCAAGCGCTGACGCCTGTTCCGCTGCGCGCCGCGGCCCTGATGATTTGATGAGGGCGATTTAATCCATCGCCCACTTGCCAGCGCGCCGGAAGGGCGGGATCAAGTTTTGACCGTCGTGCGCCCTCGCCCCCATCTCCAGAAAGCGTGACATCATGCCCAGTTTCTTTCGCCTCTCCGTGGTTCGCGCGGCGTTCATCGCAGCGGCGGCACTGGTACTGACCGGCGCAGCGGCGGCGCAACCTGCCGCCGCGCCCGGCGCCTCGCAGGTGTTGCGGGCGACGCTGAAGAACGGCTTGCGCGTGGTGATCGTGCGCAACACGCTGGCCCCGGTGGTTTCGACCTCGATCAATTATCTGGTGGGCTCCGACGAGGCGCCGGAGGGCTTTCCCGGCATGGCCCATGCGCAGGAGCACATGATGTTCCGCGGCAGCCCCGGCCTGACGGCGGCGCAGCTGGCGCAGATCGGCGGCATGATGGGCGGCCAGTTCAATGCCGACACGCAGGAAAGCGTGACGCAATATCTCTTCACCGTGCCGGCCGACGATATCGACGTGGCGCTGCGCATCGGCGCCATCCGCATGCGCGGCGTCGACGACAGCCAGCAGGACTGGGACAAGGAGCGCGGTGCCATCGAGCAGGAAGTCTCGCGCGATCTCTCCGACCCCGATTACGTGCTTTACCGGAAACTGCGCGCGGTCCTGTTCGCCGGCACGGCTTACGCGCATGATGCGCTGGGCACACAGCCGAGCTTCGAGAAGACCACGGCCCCGATGCTCAAGAGCTTCTACGATCGCTGGTACGCGCCCAACAACGCGGTGCTGGTGATCGTGGGCGATCTCGATCCGGCCAAGACGCTGGCCAGGGTGCGCGCGCTCTACGGCGATATCCCCGCGAAGAAACTGCCGGCGCGGCCGCAATATCATCCCGAGCCCGTACAGTCGAAAACGCTGACGATCACCACCGACCGCTCCACGGCGGCGACGCTCATCGCGCTCAGGATGCCCGGCCCGCAAAGCCCCGATTTCGCCGCCGCCGAAGTGCTGGCCGATGTGCTGTCGAGCCAGCGCGGCGCGCTTTATGCGCTGGTGCCGCAGGGCAAGGCCATCGCCACCGATTTCGAACTGAGCGCGCTGCCCAAGGCGAGCCTCGCCTATGCCGCGGCCATCTATCCGGCGGCGGCCAACGCAGACGAGGTGAAGGCGCAGATGATCGCGATCCTGCGCGATATCCGCGAGCACGGCGTGCCGCCCGCGCTGGTGGCAGCGGCCAAGCTGCAGGAGAAGACGCAGGCCGGCGTGCAGCAGGATTCCATCGAGGGGCTGGCCTCGATCTGGTCGCAGGCGCTGACGGTCTACGGCCTGGCCTCGCCCGATGCCGACCTCAAGCGCATCGAAAAGGTGACGACAGCGGATGTCGACCGCGTCGCGCGCCAATATCTCGATCTCGATCACGCGATCGTTGCCGTCACCACGCCGCGCAATTCGGGCAAGCCCGTCGCGAGCGGCGGCTTCGGCGGGCAGGAGAGCATCACCCTGCCCAAAGTGAAGGCCGCGCACCTGCCGCAATGGGCGCAAACGGCGCTGGGCCGGCTCAGCGTTCCGCCCAGCGTACTCGATCCGCAGGTAACGACGCTGCCCAACGGCATCACCCTGATCGTCCAGCCCGAGGCGGTCAGCGACACGGTCAGCGTTTACGGCCACATCAAGAACCGCCAGCAGACCGAGGCGCCGGCGGACGAGCAGGGCGTCGGCGACGTGCTGGAGCAGATGTTCAGTTTCGGTACGCAAAACATGAGTCGGCTCGACTTCCAGCAGGCGCTGGATGCGATCGGCGCCAAGGAAACCGCCGGCAGCGATTTCACGCTCCAGGTGCCCGCGCAGGAATTCGACCGGGGCCTGCAACTGGTGGCCGACAACGAGCTGCATCCCGCCTTCCAGGCGCCGGTGATGGCCATGCTGCAGCGGCAACTGGCGCAGGTGCTGGCGGTGCGCAACCAGTCGCCCGCGTTCCTGTCCGACCGCGCGCTGCGTCAATCGCTGTTCCCGGCGGCCGATCCCAGCCTGCGCGACGCGACGCCCGCGACCGTGGCCGCGCTCACACTGGACAAGCTGAAAGCCTATTACGCCACCGTGTTCCGCCCCGACGAAACCACCATCGTGGTGATGGGCAAGGTTTCGCCCGCTGCGGTCAAGGCCGCGGTGCTGCGCGACTTCGGCGCGTGGACAAGCACGGGCCCCAAACCAGAGACGGATTTGCCGGCGGCGCCGCCCAACGTGCGCGCCGTGGTGGCGGTGCCGGACCGCTCGCGGCTGCAGGACAACGTGCTGCTGGCCGAGAGCACTTCCCTGACGCGCACCGCTCCGGACTATTATGCGCTCAACCTCGGCAATGCGGTGCTCGGCGGCGGCTTCTATTCGACGCGGCTCAGCATCGACCTGCGCAAGAACACCGGCCTGGTCTATACGGTGGACAGCAGCGTGATCTCCGGGCCCAACCGCAGTATCTATCTGATCGACTATGCCTGCGATCCGGCCAATGTGAGCAAGGCCGAAGCCATCGCCATCGACGACGTCAAGGCCATGTGGGCCGCGCCGCCCACGGCCGACGAAATGGCGCAGGCCAAGGCGCTGCTGCTGCGCCGGATTCCGCTGCAGCAGGCCAGCTTCGACGACATCGCACAGGGCCTGATCCAGCGCCACGATCTGGGGCTGCCGCTCGACGAGCCGACGCTGGCGGCGCGGCGCTATCTGGCCATGACCGCGGCCGAGGTGCAGGCGGCGTTCCACAAATGGCTCCGCCCGGCCGACTTCGTCCGCATCAGCGAGGGACCGGCGCCGAAATGAGCGCGGGCGGCGACAGGATTTCTTAACCCTAGATCTTGATGCCGTCTTAACACTCCGCCGTTACATCATGGGAGATCACGGGAGCACAGCTCCGCACGACGACGCCCCAGAGCGGCGCATGCGTATGCCTGAAAAGGGGCCGGGGGATACCGATGGCGCAGGATCTGCATTACGAGCTGTTCCAGAAATGTGACGGCCGTTGGCAGTTCCGCGAAGCCCTGTTCAAACGGGAAGACGCCCTCAGCCGCGCCCGCAGCCTCGCCGGCGGCCGGCAGATCGAGGCGGTGAAGCTGATCGAGCATGGCTACGACATCGCCACCGGCCACTTCGAAGCGGCCTGCATCTTTGCCAGTGGCGAAGGCGCCGCCGCGGCGGACACAGAAGCCGGTACCTTGCTGTGGACCGGACCGGACGATTTCTTCTCGCTGCCGTTCCGCAAGACCATTGCGCTCTATCTGGGGGATTTCCTGGCGCGGCAGAAGCTGACGCCGACCGAGTTCGTGCATCGCGCCGATGCGCTGAAGACCTTCGAGGGCACCGACTCCGTTTTCAAGCACGCGATCCAGAAGATCGCCCTGGTGCAGGCCAAGGCGACGCGGCAAAGCGCGCAGTCGGTCATCAAGATTCTCAACACCGAAGTCACCGCGGCGCTGCGCAAAGTCTATGAGGACGACGCGCGCGGCCGTTTTCCCGAGCTGAAGGCGGGCGGGATCGCCGCCACCGCGCAAGCCCTCGCCGGCGAGCCGGATGCGGATTACCTGTTCGCCGGCGCGCTGGCCCGCTACCTGAAACCGGCTTCGAGCTGGCCCGGCAAGCTGGAGG
>JAGWZW010000133.1 GCA_018971835.1 Alphaproteobacteria bacterium | reverse complement strand
TCGACAGACGTGTAAAGGCTGACCTTTCGTTCGGTATGGTATCCGCCGTTATCGGGCTGTCTGTATAGGTGCCAACGACAATGAAATGGCCCTCGCTGCCTAATTAGGCAAGCGCGGCCCGAGGGACGCCGGGCAACAGAAGTCCCTCACCTACCTCCACCGTGACAGCGGCGTCCCTCAATTGGATAATGGCAAGCCGGCAGGGCCGGCTTGCACGGGAGAGCTGGGCAACAGAATCTCCCCACTTTAACTCCTCACTTCGAATTTTCCGGTTCACTCCCCCGGCGCGGCGCCGGGCGGCACCAGCACGCCGGCGGGCCCGCGCGCCTGCCAGGCCAGCGCCGCCGCCAGCATGCAGATGATGCCGCCGATCGTCACGGCCTCGCCCACGCCGATCACGCCCGCCAGCCAGCCCAGCACCAGCGAACCCCACGGCATCATGCCCATGAAGCTCATGGTATAGAAGGAGATCACCCGCCCGCGCACATGGTCGTGCGCCACGGTCTGGATGATGGTGTTGGTCGAGCCACCCAGCAGCATCAGAAAGAACGATGTGGGCAGCAGCAGCGCCATCGACAGCCACAGCACATGCGAATGCGCGAACACGATCAGCGACAGGCCGAAGCCGCCCGCCGACACCATCGGCGTGCGCGAGAGGAAGATGTCCGGCACGCGCGCCAGCGCATAGGCGCCGATCAGCGCGCCCAGCCCCACCGATCCCATCAGGTAGCCGAGGCCGGCCGAGCCCTGGTGCAGCACGTCGCGCGCCACCGCCGGCATCAGCGCGAGGTAGGAAGCGCCGAAGGCCGCGCAGACCGCCACCAGCAGGAGCGAATTCCTGATCTCCCGCGTGCGCCAGGAATAGACGGCGCCGGCCCTGATCTCGCGCAAGGGATGCTCGGCCGCGCGCTGCGGCCGCTCCGGCACGCGGATGAGAAACAGGCTGGTCAGCACGGCGCCGTAGGAGACAGCGTTGAGCGCGAAGCACACGCCCTCGCCTGCCGCCGCCACCAGGAGCCCGGCGGCCGTCGGGCCGATGATGCGCGCGAGGTTGAACATCACCGAATTGAGCGAGATGGCGTTGCGCAAATCCTCGCGCCCCACCATGTCCACGGTGAAGGCCTGGCGCGTGGGAATGTCGAAGGAATTGACCAGCCCCATGCACAGCGCCAGCGCAATCACTTCGCCCACCTTGACCGCATCGGAAAGCGTCAGCGCCGCCAGCACTGCGGCCAGGATCATGGCGGTGCTCTGCGTCACCATCAGGGCGCGGCGGCGGTCTACCCGGTCGGCGATCACGCCGCCGAACGCGGCCATGAAGAACACCGGCACCTGACCGGCGAAAGAGGTCACGCCCAGTAGGAACGGCGAATGCGTTAGCGCATAGACCAGCCAGCCCTGGGCGATGGACTGCATCCAGGTGCCCATCAGCGAGACGAGCTGGCCGGAGAAAAACAGCCGGTAGTTGCGATGGCGGAAGACGCGCAGCAGCGCCAGCGCGGAGGGCGCCTGCAGCGACGGTACGGAAGGAGGTTTGGGCGTGCTCATGGGACGTGCTGACGCCTTGTCATTAGCATGGGCTTTGTGTTCGGTTTAGGGCGAAGCGCAACTCCCAAACGGTATATCTCCCATGCAATCGCCAGATGCCCTGTTCCGGCCGTTCCGGCTGAAATCGCTCGATCTGCCCAACCGCATCGTCATGGCGCCCATGACCCGCTCCAAGTCGCCGGGCCAGGTGCCGGGGCCGGAGGTGGCGGCCTATTACCGCCGTCGCGCCGCGGGCGGCGTCGGCCTCATCATCACCGAAGGCGTCGGGGTGGAACATCCCTCCGCCACCAATGACGTGGCCATCCCGCTGATGTGGCGCGAGGATG
Source organism: Alphaproteobacteria bacterium (assembly GCA_018971835.1). Classification (GTDB taxonomy): domain Bacteria; phylum Pseudomonadota; class Alphaproteobacteria; order Micropepsales; family Micropepsaceae; genus Rhizomicrobium. Next base: position 4,017 of record JAGWZW010000133.1, on the reverse strand, counting down.
CCCTCAAAGGCTGGGCCGCGGTGGTCAAGGCGGTCAAGGCCGCAGACGGACACATCATGCCCCAGCTCTGGCATCAGGGCATCATGCGCCGCGCCGGTACCGGCCCCTATCCCGAGGCGCCGAGCATGAGCCCCTCAGGCCTCGTCGTACCAGGCGGCAAGCCGGTGGCCGCGCCCATGTCGCAGAAGGATATCGACGCGGTAGTCGAGGGCTTCGCCAAGAGCGCGGCCAACGCCAAGGCCCTCGGGTTCGACGGCGTGGAGATCCACGGCGCCCACGGCTACCTGATCGATCAGTTTTTCTGGGAAGGTACCAACCAGCGCACCGATTCCTATGGCGGCTCGATCGAGGCGCGCACGAAGCTGGCCTGCGAAATCGTGGCAGCGGTACGCGCGGCAACCGGGCCGGACTTTCCGATCCTGCTGCGCTACTCGCAGTGGAAGCAACAGGATTTCACCGCGCGGCTGGCCCACAACCCGGCGGAACTCGAACGCTTCCTGTCGCCGATGGTCAAGGCGGGCGTGGACATGTTCCACGCGTCGACGCGGCGCTTCTGGGAACCGGAATTCCCGGAACTGGACAAGGAGCTGAACCTTGCAGGCTGGACCAAGAAGATTACCGGCCTGCCGGCGATGACCGTCGGCTCGGTCAGCCTGAACGACGATTTCATCGTGGCGTTCATCCAGAAGGGCACCGAAACCAGCGAAGCCCATCTCGACACTTTGTTGAAAATGCTGGACCGCGGCGATTTCGACATGGTGGCGATCGGCCGCGCGCTGATCGTCAATCCCGACTGGGCGGACAAGATTCGTGCTGGCCATTTCGACCGGCTCGTGCCCTACGATCCCAAGGCGCTGGCGGAACTGGTGTAATTGGTTTTACGTTTCCGCGATTGACAGGACGGCGGCGGCGCTTAGTCTGCCGTCAATCGCGGGAGCAACATGTCCAAGGACTATATCGGCTATCAGGCCCTGACCGACGCGGCGCTGCGCGGCGTCGTGCGCGAAGCCCTGCGCCGCATCGAGAAGCAGGGGCTGATCGCTTCCCATCATTTCTACCTGACTTTCAAGACGCACTTTCCCGGCGTCGAAATTCCCGATTTCCTGCGCGAGCAATATCCCGAGGAAATGACCATCATCCTCCAGCACCAGTTCTGGGGGCTGAAGGTGAGCGAGGACGGCTTCGAGGTCACGCTGACCTTCAAGAAGCTGCCGGCCACGCTGGCGATTCCGTTCGCGGCGCTCACCGCCTTCATGGACCCGGGCGTGCAGTTCGGCCTGCAGTTCAAGGACATTCCCGGCGCCCAGAATGCCGCACCGCAGCCGGCCGCCAAGGCGCCGGAAAAGCCGGCGGAAAAGCCCGCCCCGGCGGCGCCGGATGCGACCGATGCGACCAAGGCCGGCGAAAAGCCTGCCCCTCAGCCCGGCGAAGTGGTAAGCCTCGACGCGTTTCGCAAGAAATAATCGTCGCAATCCCTCCAAGACTGAAATGACATGACCAAGACCCGCACCGAAACCGACACCTTCGGCCCCATTGCCGTTCCCGCAGACCGCTATTGGGGCGCGCAGGCCCAGCGCTCCCTCGGCAATTTCAAGATCGGCTGGGAGAAGCAGCCCGCCCCGGTGATCCGCGCGCTCGGCATCATCAAGCGCGCCGCCGCCGAAACCAACATGCAGCTTGGCGGCCTCGATCCCAAGCTCGGCAAGGCCATCGTCGCCGCGGCCGGCGAGGTGATGGAGGGCAAGCTGGACGATCACTTCCCGCTGGTGGTCTGGCAGACCGGCTCGGGCACGCAGTCCAACATGAATGCCAATGAGGTGATCTCCAACCGCGCCATCGAGATGCTGGGCGGCGAGATGGGATCGAAGAAGCCGGTCCATCCCAACGATCACGTCAACATGAGCCAGTCGTCCAACGACACCTACCCCACAGCGATGCACATCGCCGCGGCGGAGGAAGTGACGCACCGGCTGATCCCGGCGCTGCAGAAACTGCGCAATGCGCTGAACGACAAGGCGCAGGCCTGGAAGACCATCATCAAGATCGGCCGCACCCACACGCAGGATGCCACGCCGCTGACCCTCGGCCAGGAATTTTCCGGCTACACCCAGCAGGTCGAAAACGGCATCGAGCGCATCGAGCAAACGCTGCCCAAGCTGATGCAGCTGGCGCAGGGTGGCACCGCCGTCGGCACCGGGCTGAACGCCCCCATCGGTTTCGCCGAAGCGGTGGCGGACAAGATCGCCGCCATCACCGGCCTCGCCTTCACCTCCGCGCCCAACAAGTTCGAGGCGCTGGCCGCGCATGACGCGATGGTCTTCACCCACGGCGCCATCAACACGGTGGCCGCTTCGCTGTTCAAGATCGCGCAGGACATCCGCTTCCTCGCCTCCGGCCCGCGCTCGGGCCTGGGCGAACTGGCGCTGCCCGAGAACGAGCCGGGCTCCTCCATCATGCCGGGCAAGGTGAACCCGACCCAGTGCGAGGCGATGACGCAGGTTTGCGTGCAGATCTTCGGCAACAACGCCACGCTTACCTTCGCCGGCAGCCAGGGCAATTTCGAGCTGAACGTCTATAACCCGGTGATGGCCTACAACTTCCTGCAATCCGTGCGGCTGATGGCCGACGCGGCAGTGAGCTTCACCGACCATTGCGTGGTCGGCATCGAGCCCCGGCTGGACAACATCAAGGCCGGCCTCGAACGCTCGCTGATGCTGGTGACGGCGCTGGCGCCGAAGATCGGCTATGACGCCGCCGCCAAGATCGCCAAGACCGCGCACAAGAACGGCACCACGCTCAAGGAGGAAGCGGTCAAGGGCGGCTATGTCACGGCGGAGGAATTCGACGCCATCGTCCGGCCGGAAGACATGATCGGGCCGAAGTGACGCAATGCAGTAGAATTTGGCTAGTCGCTCGATGGATCCTCTGGCAACCACTCAGCGCGCCACGCTGCCCGTCGCACGGATCTTAGAAGCATTTCTGCGTCGATTCGAAGAATCGTTGCATATGCGCGAACCCAGCCGATGGCGTAAGTCCTTCCAGGTAAATCCCCAAACCTACCCTCTTCGATTGCTAGCAAATATTGCTGCGCCAAATTTAGGCGGCCCGCAGCTTGGGGCAAAGTGATTCCCTGTCTATCCCGTTCCCCACGTAGCGCGAGCCCTACTTCTCGCGCCTCTTCCTCAGAAAGAGTTTGAGTAGGGGAACCATCCCCGAGGCGCTCTTCAAGACTACCTGCTTCGCGACGCCCCCCCTTTCGCGTGACCGTTCTCATGAGTTCAAGGCCGCGGCCTGCTACTTCGTTACCCAATTCAACAATGCGTTTTATCGCGGCTCTCAACCATTGCGGCACATCTCTAGAAAACAATTGAAGCTGCTCAACCATCACATGCGAAGCCCGCTTCACCTGCGAGAGCGCCGACACGAGCGCCGTAACGTTCGTCTCGACACTGTTAAGGTGTATCCTTTGCTGTGCCATCGAGGCAGCTTGTTTTATCGAGGCCAACGAGACGCTAACGGGGCCAATCGCAACTGCGATACCGTCACTGATTTTCGTGGTCGTCTGTTGTTCAATCCTAGTTGTCTGACTTTGAATGGTAGTTAGAATTTGAAGAATTTCCCGTAATTGCGGGGCAATGTCTTCTGTTTGCGCTACCACATTCAGCGAATGCGGATAGTCCAACGCAATTGCCGCAGAGATCAGCGATCGGAGCGTTTCCTGCAAACTTGAGATTTGGAGATAGATCCTCAGATGGTCGTGCCGAGCTTCGTCAGCTTCAAGCTCCGGAAGGCGTATCTCAGATAGTATGCCACCGACATCTTCTATCAAAGTCTCTTTAGACGTCAGTGCCAAGCCTCGCTTCCACTGCTCTGTTGATGACACTTCTGGTAGGATAAAGCCTTGTAGAGGTTCATTCGGCGAAGTGATTTTCTCGACAACCTCGATCTGCCGCAGAACCAGAAAAAGCTTTTCCGCGACTTCGGGCTCAAACTTCGATTTAAACTCTTCCCCAGTCA
>JAGWZW010000043.1 GCA_018971835.1 Alphaproteobacteria bacterium | reverse complement strand
TACCATGTGCTGGCCGGGCTGGGCTTCGGCGAATCCTTGCGCATGCACATCGCCGTGGGCACCTCGCTCGCCACTATCATCCCCACCTCCATTTCCTCGCTCAACGCGCACAGCAAAAAGGGCACGGTGGATTGGGCGCTGCTGAAAAGCTGGGTGGGGCCGATGATCGCCGGCGTCGCCATCGGCACGGCGCTGGCCGCCTATGTGAACGGGCGCACACTGTCGCTGATCTTCGGCCTCGCGGCGCTGCCGGTGGCGCTCAATATGGCCTTCGGCAAGGAAAGCTGGCGGCTGGCCGATCACATCCCGCGCCCGCCGGCAGGCTGGGCGTTGCCGCTGGGCATCGGCTGGCTGTCGAGCATGATGGGCATCGGCGGCGGAACGCTGGGCGTGCCAACAATGAACCTCTGCAACTTTCCCATTCACCGTGCGGTGGGCACGGCGGCGGCCTTCGGCGTCATCATCTCCATTCCCGCCACCGTCGGCATGGCGATCGGCGGCTGGGGCGCGCCCGGCCTGCCCGCCTATTCTCTGGGCTATGTGAACCTGCTCGGCTTCGTGCTGATCGCGCCCGCGTCCGTGCTGATGGCGCCAGTGGGAGCTCACCTTGCTCATTCGATGGACAGGCACCGACTGCGGATGATGTTCGCCCTCTTCATCGCCATCACGGCGGGGAAGATGCTGTGGGATGTGTTGGGGTGAGGCGTGCGCCTCTTCCGTCGCTTTGAATCAAAACGGGCCGCGAAGAAAGCGGCCCGCTTCTTTCGACGCTACGGCAGCCGGCCATCACGCGCTTCCTCGCAACCACCGGCACCTTTGCTTCGCCACGGTCCTTGCGGTCATCGCTGTCCGCATGGGTGCACGCGAGCTTGCACCCGGCCCTGTCTGGTCTCGCGTTAGCTTCGGATCAAAACACGCATCGTTCGTTCCCTTGTCTTCCGCGATTGGAGATGGGAACCACGGGGCACGCCTTCAAGGGCGCGTCGCCATTTGCCGCCGCGCTGTGGCAGAAACGTCGCTGAGCGACTCGCTCACGCGAATAAGGCAAACGAATTCAAGCCGCTGCGATTCTACGCGCTGTGCGTCGGCGGCCCATCACGCGGTGACGACGCGCGAATGACTCATTTAATTGATGGATGGCCGGCTCGGGGGGCCGGCCGTGACGGAGTGGGTTATATCTTCTGATCGTACTCGCCCACTTCGGGATGCTTGGAGAGACGCGAGTCCAAGTCCTTGAACATCGCGCGCATCTGCGCTTCCGACACCGGGCTTTCGACCACCACCACCAGCGAGGGCTTGTTGGACGAGGCGCGCACCAGGCCCCAGGTGCCATCCTCCAGCGTCACCCGCACGCCGTTGACGGTGACGAGCTTCACGATCTTCTGGCCGAGGATGGTTTCACCCTTTTCCTTCGCCGCCGCGTATTCCTTCGTCATGGCGGCGACGACATCGTATTTCTTCTCGTCCGGGCAGAAGGGCGCCATCGTGGGCGAGCCCCAGGTCTTGGGCAGGCCCGCCACCAGCCCGCTCATTTTCCTGCCGCCGGCGTGATCGAGCATTTCGAGCACGGCGATGGCCGAAACGATGCCATCGTCGTAGCCGCGGCCGATGGGCGCGCGGAAGAAATAATGCCCGCTCTTCTCGAAGCCGGCGGTAGCGCCCAGCTCGTTGGTGCGGCGCTTCATGTAGGAATGGCCAGTCTTCCAGTAATCGGTGCTGGCGCCGTTGGCCTTCAGGACCGGATCGATCTGGTAGATGCCGGTGGATTTCACATCGGCCACGAATTTGGCGTTCGGCACGCGCGCGGAGATATCCCGCGCCAGTAGCACGCCGATCTTGTCGGCGAAGATTTCCTCGCCGGTATCGTCCACCACGCCGCAGCGGTCGCCGTCGCCGTCGAAGCCCAGCGCCAGCTCCGCGCCGCTCTGCTTCACCGCATCCGCCATCGCATGCAGCATGTGCATGTCTTCAGGGTTGGGGTTGTATTTGGGGAAGGTGAAATCCAGTTCGATATCCATCGGGATCACCTCTGCCCCGATGCGCCGCAAAGCCTCGGGCGCGAAGGCGCCGGCCGTACCGTTGCCGCAGGCCGCCACCACCTTGATCGGGCGGGTGAGCTTGTGGTTCAGCGTCAGGTCGTCCAGATAGCGCGCGCGCAGATCGGCGACGCGCGTATAGCTGCCGCCCGGTCGCGCCTGTCCCTCACCCGCCAGCACGATGGTCTTCAGGCGGCTCATCTCCTCCGGCCCGAAGGTGAGCGGCCGCTGCGCGCCCATCTTCACGCCGGTCCAGCCGTTCTCGTTATGGCTGGCCGTTACCATCGCCACACAGGGGCAATCGAGCGCGAATTGTGCGTAATAGGACATGGGCGTGGTGGAAAGCCCGATATCCAGCACCTCGCAGCCCGCCGCCATCAGGCCGAGCGTCAGCGCCTGCTCGATGGAGAGTGAATAGGAGCGGTAGTCGTGCCCTGTCACCACGCGCGGTTGGATGCCGGCTTCGTGGAAATAGGTACCGAGCCCGAGCCCAACCGCCTGGACGCCGAGCAGGTTCAACTCCTTGCCGAACAGCCAACGCGCGTCGTACTCACGGAAACCGTTGGGCGAAACGAGGGGATGGACTTCGTAATCGAAGGTGTTGGGCTTCAGATCAGCGCGTGGTCTTTCGGACATATCTCTCGCTCGTCTTTGAAGGGGGCGGTTCGGGATGGGGCATCTCTATAGCCGGCAAATGCCAAGATTGGCTGACTGAACGCAAGGTTTCCCGCCGTGACAAAGCCGTTTCATACAATATTATTTCGTGTTATTGTTTGTCATACGAAATATAGCTGTGTAATATGAAAACTGAGGCCACAGAACTCCGTACTGCTGCCCAGCTGCTGGCGGAGGCCCTCGACCTGCCCGAATTTTCGCCGGGCTGGGTGTGGCTGGCGGGCGCCGGGCCGGGCGATCCCGGCCTCATCACCGCGCTCGGGCTTCACGCCATTGCAGCGGCGGATGTGGTGCTGTACGACGCCCTCGTCAACCCGACCCTGCTGAATTTCATGCAGGCCGGGGCAGAGGCGATCTTCGCCGGCAAGCGGCGCGGTCAGCCCAGCATCCGGCAGGACGAACTCTCGGGCATACTGATCGCGCGCGCCAAGGCGGGCCAGCGGGTGCTGCGCCTGAAAGGCGGCGACCCCTTCGTCTTCGGCCGCGGTGGCGAGGAAGCGCTGGCGCTCGCCGGAGCCGGGGTGCCGTTCCGTATCGTGCCGGGGATTACAGCGGGAATCGGCGGGCTCGCCTACGCCGGCATTCCCGTGACTCATCGCGACACAAATCACGTAGCGAGCTTCATCACCGGCCACGGCATCGACGGCAAGCTGCCAGAACTGAACTGGCAGGCCGTGGCCAAAGGCTCGCCGACGCTGGTGTTCTACATGGCACTGGCGCACGCCGAGGAGATCGCCAACAAACTGATGGCGGCCGGACGCTCGCCAGACGAGCCGGCCGCGCTTGTCAGCGACGCCACCAGCGGCGAAAGCCAACGCGTGCAGGTGACGCGACTTGCGGACCTGGCCGTAGCTGCCAAGGCCTGCAAGGCGCCGGCGCTCCTTGTCATCGGGGACAATGTCACGCTGCGGGAGAAGCTGGACTGGTTCGGCGCGACCGCGCCTTCAGGCTTTGCATGAGGCGCAGCCGCTCCTCCTCGCCCATCGTGCTCCAGCGCGCGATCTCGTCGAGCGTGCGCCCGCAGCCGATGCACAGACCGGCTGCAGGGTCCATCTTGCACACGCCGATGCAGGGAGATGCAATCGCCGGCCGCATCAGCCCATCTTGAAAACGCAGAGCTTGTTACCATCCAGATCGCGGAAATAGGCGCCATAGAAGGTCGGCATGCGTTCGCCGGGCGCGCCCTCGTCCGCCGCGCCGGCGGCGAGCGCCGTGGCATGCACCTTGTCCACCATCTCGCGCGAAGGCGCGGCCAGGGAGATCATGGTGCCGTTGCCGACAGTGGCGGGGTTCTTGTCGTAAGGCGTGCAGACCATCAGCATCGGGCCTGCCCCCGCGGCATACATCTGCGCCCGGTCGGTGGCGAAGCCGCGCTTGCCGCCCAGTTCCGCCAATACCGTATCGTAGAAGGTCTTGGCCCGATTGAGGTCGTTGGTGCCAAGCGTCACATAACCAATCATGTCAGTTCTCCATCAGAAAAGTTTTGTTTCACCCGCGCCGGTCAACCGCGGAAATTCATTTCGACCACAACGCCGTTCGGATCGCGCACGAATAGCTGATGCAGGCCGATATCGGCAACATGGTTCTCGCGATAGGCAATGCGCCTTGCCTTGAGCCTTGCGATCATGGCTGCGGCTTCGCGCCCGCTGAAGGCGACATGATCGAACGATCCGGTCGGCCCGCCCTGCTCGGCAGCGCGGTTCTCCGGCGCGGCACCGTCCCAACCCAGCAGATGCACCACCGCAACCTCGCCGCAATAGATCCAGTACCCGTCGAAACTCAGCTGTGGACGATAGCCTTCGCGCAGGCCGAGGACATCGCAGTAAAAATCACGCGTGGCGGCAAGGTCTGCGCAATTGATGGTCACATGTTCCAGTGCCTCAAGAGCCATGATACCTACCTCCCGCTCGGCAGTTTATTGAACGGAAGATCCTTGTCCACACGCACATCCTGCGGCAGGCCGAGCACGCGCTCGGCGATGATGTTGCGCAGGATTTCGTCGGTGCCGCCGGCGATCCTGAGGCCCGGCGCGCCCATCCAGCCCGCCTGGAAAATGCCCTCCATCGCTGCATCATGCCCCTTGAGAGCGCCCGCTTCGCCTTCAAGCTCGGTGGCAAAGGCCGAAATGTCCTGCAGCTTGGGTGCCACCACGATCTTGGCGATGGAGGCTTCCGGCCCCGGCTGCTGGCCACGCGACAGCGCCGTCATGGTGCGATAGGTGGTGTATTTGAGGCCGGCGGACCGCACATACCAGTCTGCGATCTTCTCGCGCACGGCGGCGTTCCTGATGGCGGGCCCGTCTTCGAGTTCGAGTTCACGCGCCAGCGCCAGAAGCTGCGGCACATCGAGGCCGCCGCCCTGCCCGCCGCCAACGGCAAGACGCTCGTGCATCAGCGTGGTCAGCGCCACGCGCCAGCCATCGCCCACTTCGCCAAGGCGCTGCGAATCCTTCACGCGCAAATCGGTTAAGAAAACTTCGTTGAAGCCCGACGCGCCGCTGGCCTGCTTGATCGGACGGACTTCCACTGCCGGATCGCGCATGTCGATGTAGAACATCGTCAAGCCCTTGTGCTTGGGCACGTTGGGATCGGTGCGGGTGAGCAGAATCCCGTAATCGGAAATCTGCGCGCCCGTAGTCCAGATTTTCTGGCCGTTGATGATCCATTGATCGTCTTGCTTCTCCGCGCGTGTGCGGAGGCCGGCGACATCGGAACCGCCTGCGGGCTCCGAAAAGAGCTGGCACCAGATTTCTTCGCCGAACAGCGCGGGCTTTACGTAGCGCGCAATCGCCTCCCTGGTGCCATAGGTCATCAGCGTGGGGATGCACATGCCAAGCCCGATGGCGAACGGCGCGTTCAGCGCGGAAACGTTGCCGGACCGGCCTTCTTCCTGGTTGAAGATCACCTGCTGAATCGGCGTGCCGCCATAACCGCCAACCTCCCTGGGCCAGGTGATGCGGGCATATCCGGCGGCAGCCCTCTTCGCCTGCCATGCCTTGGCGGCGGCGAGGAACTTCGGATCGCTGCGGTCTGCGAGCTCGGCTCCCTCGCCATCGTCGACGGCAGGGGCATTGGCATCGAGCCAGTTGCGCACTTCGGCGCGGAACTTCGCTTCTTCGGCGGTATCTTCGAAATCCATGAGTCTCTCCCTTACGCGGCGTTGGCGCGTTCGAGCGCGCTCACCAGCCTGTCCTTCCACAGCCGCTGCGGCCCCAGCGACAGCGCCAGCTCGCGCGAGCGTTTGTAATAGAGATGGCAGTCGAACTCCCAGGTGAAGCCGACGCCGCCATGTGTCTGGATGTTCTCCTTGGCGGCATAGTCGAAGGCCTGCGTGGCGCAAACGCGCGCCGCCGCAGCAGCAAGCGGCAGTTCCGGCGCGCCGGTCGATAGCGCCCAGGCGCCATAATAGGCGTTGGAGCGCGCCAGCTCATTGTTCACATACATGTCCGCCAGCTTGTGCTTGATCGCCTGATAGGAGGCGATGGGCCGGCCGAAGGCATAGCGGTTCAGCGCATAATCCCTGGCCATGACGAGGCAGGCATCGGCCGCGCCCACCTGCTCGAACGCCATCATCACGGCGGCATGATCGAGCACGCGCGAGGCAACGGCCCAGCCCTCGCCCGGCGTGCCGAGCGCTTCGGCCGGCGCGGCGTCGAAGGTGATCTGCGCATGCTTGCGCGACGGATCGATGGAATCCTGCGCTTTGCGCATGACACCTGCTGCGTTCAGATCGACCAGCGCCAGGCTCAAGCCCCGCTCGCCTGGCTCGTCCGACGTGCGGGCCAGCACCACGGCGAAATCGGCGTCTATGCCATCGACCACCGCCGTCTTGATGCCAGAGAGCTTGCCGCTACGGAAACTCACCCGGGTGCTCTTCGGCGTCACGGCACCCGGCCCTTCGGCGCGGGCAAAGGTGCCGATCAGCGTACCGTCCGCGACCCTGGGCAGGAGGCGGGATTTCTGTTGCTCGCTGCCCGCGGCCAGCAGCGCCTCGGCAAAGAGATAAACGGTGGAGGAAAACGGCACCGGCGCCAGCGCCCGGCCCAGTTCCTCGGCCACCACGCAGAGTTCGAGATACCCCAGCCCCAGCCCGCCACAATTTTCGGGGATCGCGGTGCCGAGCCAGCCCATTTCGGCAATGGCTTTCCATAGCGCCCTATCGTATCCGGCCTCGCCTTCCAGCACCGCCCGCACCGCCTTGGGTGGACACTTTTCGGCCAGGAACTTCCTGGCCTGATCTCTGAGCAATTTCTGATCGTCGGAGAAATCGAAATTCATCGGCGCTCCTCCCGTTTCTGATTTTCTGTCGGCGCCCACGATAAAGCCGGCCGCGCCCAGTGCAATGGCCTCAATTCAGAGGCAGACCTTAACCGCGGTTTAACAGCCTCGGCCTAGCCTTGCTTTCGATACCGAAGGGATTCGCGCCCGCATGGCCAAGGCACAGTTTCACAAGAACCAACGTGTCTATGTCCGCCCGGTCGGCACCTGGGCGCTGATCGAAAAGGTGGTTCCGCAATGGACCAAGGGCCTGGATGAGCCCCTGCGGGTGTATTACGACGTGGGGCTGGGCCGCGAATTCTCCGCCGACGAACTGCAGGCCGAGCAAACCGAGACCGACCACAACGGGCACGACGGGGAATTATGGCGTATCGTTCGCGCCCGCAATAAATGGCAGCCGGCCGAGGATTGCGCCCGCCACCCCATCCCGGGAACCTATCCGGTGGTGATTACCGGCAAGGCCGAATGGGGCGGCTGGCGCGTGCCCGGCGCCGAATACGATCTCGACCCCGACCGCATTGAGCAGCAGGCCAAGCTGATCGCCGCCGCGCCGCGTTTGCTCGAATTTGCGCTGGCGCTGGTCGAGTGGGCGCGCACCTCCGGTGAGGACATGCCCAGCGAACTGGCGGACCTGGCCCACGAGGCGCAGGATCTCATCACCCAGACCGACAGCGACGGGAACTGATACAACGCTTCCGGCCGGGCGCGATCCGCGTTATGACGCGCGGGTTCCATCCGCTCCGAGGTGTTCATGCGTACCGAAACCCCGCGCGTCATCCGCCTTCAGGACCATCGCGCTCCCGATTACCGCATTGCTGAAATCGCACTCGACTTCGCCATCGACGCCGAGGCAACCCGCGTCAAGGCCACCTCGAAAATCGTACGGCAGGGTGCAGTTGGCGCCCCGCTGGTCCTCAACGGCGAAAATCTGAAATTGATTTCCGTGGCGCTCGACGGGCGGACATTGGCCGCAAACGCCTATGCCATAGGCGATGAAACTCTCACAATCCCGAGTCCGCCGGAAAATTTCACTCTGGAGGTCGTGACAGAAATCGCGCCCGCGAAAAACACCGCGCTCGAAGGGCTTTACCTGGCAAACGGCATCTTCTGCACGCAATGCGAAGCCGAAGGCTTCCGCCGCATCACCTATTTTACCGACCGGCCGGACGTGCTCGCCGTCTATACGACGCGCATCGAGGCGCCGAAGGCCACGTTGCCGGTGCTGCTTTCCAACGGCAACCGGATTGAGGCGGGCGAGCTTCCGGGCGGGCGGCATTACGCGATCTGGCACGATCCCTTCCCCAAGCCCTGCTACCTCTTCGCGCTGGTGGCCGGCGATCTGGGCGTGCTGAAGGGCGAATTCGTCACCATGAGCGGACGGCGCGTGGACTTGGCGATCTACGTCGAACACGGCAACGAGCCGCGCGCGGCCTACGCACTGGATTCGCTCAAGCGCGCGATGAAATGGGACGAGGAAAATTACGGCCGCGAATACGATCTGGACATCTTCATGATCGTGGCCGTTTCTGCCTTCAACATGGGCGCGATGGAAAACAAGGGCCTCAACATCTTCAACGACAAGCTGATCCTGGCCAGCCCCGAAACCGCCACCGATGCCGACTACGAGCGCATCGAAAGCGTGGTCGCCCACGAATATTTCCACAACTGGACGGGCAACCGCATCACCTGCCGCGACTGGTTCCAGCTTTCGCTGAAGGAGGGCCTCACCGTCTTCCGCGACCAGAGCTTCTCCGCGGACATGCGCTCGGCCGCCGTCAAGCGCATCGATGACGTGCAGCTCTTGCGCATGCGCCAGTTTCAAGAGGATGCCGGGCCCCTCGCCCATCCGGTGCAGCCGCAAAGCTACATCGCCATCGATAATTTCTACACCGCCACGGTCTACGAGAAAGGCGCCGAAGTCATCGGCATGCTGAAGACGCTGGTGGGTCCGGAAGGATATCGCCAGGCCACCGATCTCTACTTCGCGCGGCATGACGGGCAGGCGGCGACGGTCGAGGACTGGGTGAAATGCTTCGAGGACGCCTGCGGCCGCGATCTTTCCCAGTTCCGCCTCTGGTACCGGCAGTCCGGCACGCCGGTGATCGAAGCCGAAGGCCGCTACGACGCCGCGGCAAAAACTTATGCGCTGACGCTGAAGCAAAGCCTTCCGCCCACGCCCGGACAGCCGGACAAGAAGCCCATGCACATCCCGGTAACCCTGGGCCTTGTCGGCAAGAGCGGCGTTGGCCTTCCGCTCACGCTCGAAGGCGAGAACGTACCGGGGCACGAGAATCGGGTACTCGAACTCACCGCGCCGCACCAGCATTTCGTTTTCACTGGCGTGCAGGAAGAGCCGCTGCTTTCCCTTGGCCGGCATTTCTCTGCGCCGGCCGTCTTCAAGACGCCCACCTCGCGCGCCGGCCGCGCGGCGCTGATGGCGCACGACCGCGACGCCTTCAATCGCTGGGAAGCCGGCCAGACTCTCGCCACCGAAATCCTCATCGACATGGCGGAGGCGACGAAATCCGGCGGCGCCTTGAATGCCGACGCCACCTATCTCGGCGCCATTGGCGAAGTGCTGAAAGATGCCGAAAGCGACATGGCTTTCGCCGCGCTGATGATGATGCCGCCGCTCGAAAGCCAGATCGCGATGGCGAAGACGCCTGCCGATCCGGACGCTATCCATGCTGCGCGCACGGCCCTCATCCGCGCGGTGGCCGCAGCGCATGGCGAACGGCTCCAAGCGCTTTACGAAAGGCTGGCCTCGCCCGGCCCTTACTCCCCGGATGCTGCCTCGGCCGGGCGGCGGGCGCTGCGCAATGCCTGCCTGCGTTATGTTACCGCCGCGGATGATGAGGCCGCCGCTGAGCTGGCCGAGCGCCACTATCGCGCCGCCACCAACATGACGGACATGATCGCCGGCCTCGCCGCGCTGGCGCGCATGATCTCGCCGCGCCGCGATGCGGCTCTCGCCGATTTCCACGACCGCTTCCGCAAGGATCCGCTGGTGCTCGACAAATGGCTCGGGCTGCAAGCCAGCGCGCCAGCCCCCGATACGATCGAGCGCGTGCGAAGGTTGATGGAACACCCGGCCTTCGACATCAAGAATCCCAATCGCGTGCGCGCGCTCGTCGGTGCCTTCTCGGGCAACCATCTGCGCTTTCATGCGGCCGACGGCGCGGGCTATCACCTCGTCGCCGAAGCGGTAAACACTCTGGACGGCATCAACCCGCAGATCGCCGCGCGGCTCGCCGGCGCCTTCGAGAACTGGCGCCGCTACGACGCCCACCGCCAAGATTTGATGCGGGGCGAGTTGGAGGCCATCGCCGGGATGAAGGGGCTTTCCGCCAATCTGTTCGAAGTCGCAACCAAGATGCTGGGCTGAAACCGCCCTCGGACCCGGTTTGTTCGCCCTTCTTTGGGGCATGGCATTCGACAGCGACTCGGCGATTCGTATCATCATGGAGGAACGAATCAGCCGGCGTGCGGGGCGCCTCCGACCATCATGGCGCAGAGTCGGGCAGCCACGGGCCCATTCAGGCTTCTCTCGCGCGCGATCTCGCGGACCGCGGGAGTCGCGGCGCGCAACGTGCGCGTGACGGCCGTGATCACGCTGCTGCTGATTTGCGGCAGCTTCGCCGGCGCCGCCGCCATCCAGCTCCGCCTCGACCGCGGGCGCGTGCTCGATCAGGCGGCGCAGTTCGAAACTCGCCGCGCCAATGAGATCGCCGGCGATCTGGCCGCCATGCTCGATCGCTTCGCCACGCTCGGCCTCGCGTTCGCCAATGCCGGAGGCACCGCCGAAACCGCCGCGGCGCTGTCCGAAGCCGGCGGCACGGCGCTCCAGAACATCGTCGTGCTGGACCGCGACGGCCGAGTATTGTCGGAAATGACCGGCGCGCCGGGCCCGCTGCTGCCGATCGACAGCGCCACCCTCATCGCGGCGAACCGCGGCCGCATCGTGATGCCGGTCGAAGGAACCGGCAGCGTGGCGCTGCTTGTTCCGGCCAACGGCCGCATCGTCGCCATCGAGATCGACCGGGACGCGCTGCTGGGCCATGCCGGAACGGAAGAATCCGTGATCGCGACCAAGGCAGGGCGCATCCTCGGCCTCGGCGCGGCGTGGAAGGCTGTACCGGCCATGAACGCCTTGAGCCTGACCGACGGCGACAGCACCAGACGCTTTGTCGGCAGCGGCGCCGATCGGCGGCTGGTTGCCCTGCACGCTGTGCCGGGCTGGCCGCTGGTGGCCGGCGCTTCGGTGCGCACGGGCCAGGCGCTGCGCTCCTGGTACGCATCGCTGCCGCTCTTTCTCTTCATCATTATCGGGCCAGGCATCGCGGGCGCCGGCCTTGCCGTCGTCTTCGTGCGCGAATTCGAGCGGCGCGCGCGTGCCGCCGATACGCTGCGCACTCTGCGCAGCACGGCGCAGGGTGATGCCAAGCTGCTCATCCGCCTGGCCGATGCGGAGCGCCGGGCGGCGGAGGCGGTGCGCGCCAAATCCGAATTCGTCGCCCATATGAGCCACGAGTTGCGCACGCCCCTGAATGCCATCATCGGCTTTTCCGAGGTGATCGCGCAGGGTTTTTTCGGCGATCCGGGCCATCCCAAATATGTCGAATATGCCAACGACATCGGCGCTGCCGGACGCCACCTGCACGCCAAGATCGGCGACGTGCTGGAATTCGCCAATCTGGAGGCGGGCCGCCATCCTATCGCCCCGACCTCCATCGATGTTTCGGCCATCGCCCGCTTCGTGGTGGACGAACTGGCTGGGCGTGCCTTCTCGCGCCGCATCCGCCTTACCGTTTCGCTGTCGGAGTGCGCGCCGGCCCTGGGCGACGCGCAGGCCGTCAAGCGTATCTTCACCAACTTGCTCACCAACGCGCTCGAATATTCGCCCGAAGGCAGCGCCGTGCGCGTTCAAGTACGCAGCGAACCCGGCGCAATCGTCGCCAGCATTCGCGACGGCGGCATCGGCTTCTCGAATGAGGAGAAATATAACCTCGGCGCCCCCTTCACGCGCTTCGACCGGCCCGGAGCCGTCACCGGCGTCGGTCTTGGCCTGGCCATCGCCATGACGCTGGCGCGGCAGATGGGCGGCGTCGTGCGCATGGTCGGCGCGCCGGGCGAAGGCACCTCCGCCGAATTGCGCCTGCCCAAGGCATGAAACTCAGAGCACGGCCGGTTCGGGCGCCGGCAGGAACGGCAGCGCGGTGACGCGTACGGCGGCCTCGCGGAACTCCGGTACTTCGAGCGACGGCGAAAGCGTGAGCTTAAGTTCGGTGCCCGGCGCGGCAGCCGAGACGTCCACCAGCGCCAGCGCAATGGCACGGCGCAGGGCCGGCGAGTAGGCCGACGACAAGGTCTGACCAATCGCAGCGCCGCTACGCATCAGCGGTGTATGTGGCGCGGGCGTTTCACCGTCGATTTGGATGCCGGCGAGGCGCCGCGTCTCGCCATCGCGCCCGGCCAGCCACATGGCGCGGCCGTTGAAGAGCGTGTGGTTCTCGTCGATCAGGCTTTCAAGGCCCAACGCCAGCGGACTGAACCCATGATTCCGGCCGGGCTGCGGCGAACGCCAGTCGCGGCCGGGCCGCGCGATGCCGGTTTCGAGATCGAGCGTGTCGGCAGCGATCATCCCCAAAGGCTCGATGCCGAAAGGCTCGCCCGCGCGCATCAGCCGATCCCACAGCAGGATGCCGTCATCGGCCGCGCACCAGATCTCGTAGCCGCCATGTTCGCCAAAACGCGACAGCGTCACCTCCTGCCCGCGCCAGAACAGCTTGCGGAAGCGGCCGGGGTCAAGCGCACTGTCGAGGCCGGCCCGCTCCAGCGTCGCCGCAGCATAAGGACCAACCAGCGCCAGGCCACCCTCTGCCTCGCTGATTTGGCACACTGCCACGGCGAAGCGCCGCGCCGCAGCCTCGATCCAGGGTGCATCGGACTGCGCGGAGATCAGCACGAACCGCTCCTTGCCGAAGCGCGCCGCCACGCCCGCGCCGCGTACGCGGCCATCGTCGCCCAGCCAGAGCGCCTTGAGCGCCTCACCCGGCGCGAGCGCAGAGACGTCGCGCGTCATCACCTGAGACAGGCATTCGGCCGCTCGCGTGCCTTCCAGCATCAGCCGCCAGCGCCAGGAAATATCGATCAGACCGACCCGGAAGCGCGCCGCCAGAACCTCATCGCGCGCATCGGCATACTGGCGGGCCAGCGTTGCGCCATTCCGCGCCACCCAGGCATTGCCTTCGTTCGCTGCTGCGGCGCGGGTGTGGAACGGCGTCGCGCGCACATAAGCCGGGCTCAGCGGGGCCGGATTCACAGTCATCGCTTCGCGTCCTTCAGTATCTTTTCCGCCGCGTGCCGCGCCGCGCGGCCGGAGATCGCCGGCACGGGTTCGGCCGCCGCCCCGCAGAGCATCAGGCCTTCGAGCGGCGTTCCAAGCCGCACATCCCAGTCGGCCAGCATGTGCACGACACCTGCGGCAACATCGGCCGCACCGCTGCGCACGACAATATCATCCGGCACCGTGACGTCCGTGTCGACAATCTGTCGCGCGAGATCAGGCGCGTAACAGCCAAGCGCGCCCAGAACCTTCTGCACCAGATCCGATTTCAACGCCGCCCAGCCCTTCGGCGGCAACAGCGGAACGGGCCGCAGCAACGCCGAGACGAGATGGCGGCCAGCCGGTGCCAGCGCGGGATCGGCGGCGGTGGGAACGGTGAACTCCATCGGAAGCTCGTCCGCCAAGCGGCCGGCACACGCGGCGGCATGAGCGACGGCATAGCTCTCCAACTTCTCCGCCACGACAAAGCGCGCGGTTAGAGGCACGCTTGCACCTTTGATCGTGGGCACCGCACCCAGCGTCAGCGTCACGCGCGCCGTGCCGACGCGCGGCATTTCGCGTTCGAGTCGCTCGGTTTCGCCCAGGCCGGCCTCGCTGCCCGAAAGAAGGCTGCAGAACGTCAGCCGCCGTGACAGGCTGGAGAGGACACGCGCCGCCGCCAGCACCTCGCCCGTGGCCAGCCGCACGCCTGCGATCTTGCCGCCCTCGACGAGAATGCGCTCGACCGGCGAGGCGGTGCGCAGTTCGGCGCCGGCGTCTTGCGCGGCCGCGGCGAACAGATCAACCAGCGCGCGCGGACCGCCCGCCACCATCGCGCTGGCGCCCTGAAGCCCGCACATCTCCTGCGCCGCGCGCCACAGCAACGTCAGCGCCGAGCCCGGCTCAAGCGGCGAGAGCCCTCCGCAGCCGGCATCGAAGGCGAGCGTGGCTTTCAGCGCTTCGGATTCGAATCGGCTGTCGAGCCAGGCGATGGCGCCCATGCGGCGGAACGGTTCGAGCCTGTCATGCAACTGCGCCAATGTCTGGCAACTGTTGGCATCCCACCAGCAGGGACGCATGGCGCGGGCCAGCGCTTGGACCTCGGCATAGACGCGCGGCCAAGCCTCGGCATCGGCCGCCGAATGACTGGCAAGCCCCAGCGCTGTAGCCCGCGCATCGCGCGTCAGGATCAGATGGCGGCCGTCCGCGCGCAGACCGGCCAGCGACATGTCACGCACCGCAAATTTGAGCCCACGCTTCGCCAGCCCCAGCGCCTTCAGCAGCGACGGATCGAGAGCGTGAAGCGTGTGGGCGCCCGGTGGCGGCGATGGCGGTGCGCCGTCCACCACGAGCACCGAACGGCCCTCGCGCGCCAGCAGCGCCGCCGCAGCGAGGCCGCTGATGCCGGCGCCGATCACGATCACATCGAAGATGCGCGCATGATTCATTTGAGCCGCCCTGCTTTCACATCGGCCATGACCGCATTGGCCGCGCAGACACCGGACGCCAGGCTCGCCGAAGCACCTGCCGGCGTTGAAGGCCCGGCGAGATAAAGCCCGCGAACCGGCGTGCGCGGCGCGGCAAAGCCGAGCCACGGCCGCGCGTCCAGCATCTGGTCGGCGGCCAGTTCCCCGCCCATCAGATCGCCCTCGGTAGCGCCCAGCGCAGCCTCGATATCGGGCGGCACGATCATTTCGGCCGCCAGCACGCGCGCTGAGACGCCCGGCAGCGCGCGCTCGGCTGCGGCCAGTGCCCGTTCGCGCAGCAGCGCCCGTTTCTCGTTCGTCCAGGCGCCGTCGAACAGGCGGAAAGGAATAGCCGAGAGCGTCGCCGTCAGCACGGCCTTGCCCACTGGTGCCAGGCCCGGATCGCGCGCCGAAACCAGGCGCAGGAGCGCCGGCGGCGCTGCCGGTATCGTTCCGCCACGCCAGGCGGCATGCGCCTCGGCGAACGCCTCTGGCGTCGGCGCCAAGTGAAGATCGGCGCGCCCAAGACCGCGCGGCAATTCCGGCGGGGCATCGAGCGCGAACAGCACGCGCGCCGCGGCCCCCGCCATGCGATACCGGCCGACGCGGCGCAGGAGTTCGGGCGGCAGTGCATTCCAGACAAAGAGCGAGAGAAATGTCGCCTTGAGATCGAGCGTGGAGATCAGCGCCCGCGCCGTCACCTCTTCACCGCCCGAGAGCACGATGGTCGAAAGACCGCGCCGGTCGCGCCGGATTTCACCTGCCTCTGCGTCACAGCGGATTTCGGCGCCGGCTTCCTGCGCGAGGCGCGCCAGCACCTCGGCCAGTGCGCCTGCCCCCCCGCGAACCGTGAGGCCTCCGCTGCCGGGCGCCAGCAGATGAACCGCCGTGCCGGCGAGAAACGGATCGCAGGCCCGCCCGGCCAACGCCCGCGCCATCAGGTGCGCGCACAAATCGGGATCAACGAGACGCTCGGCCAGAAGATCGTTAAGCGACGGCAGCAGCCAGTCCTCGCCCGGCCAGGGCGGCGGCGGCGCCATGCGGCGAAAAAGCCCGTGCCGGCGCCGGCGTGGCTCGGCATCACGCCCGGCCCGGGCGAGCACCGCGGCAGCCCGGGAATCGGCTTCGGCCAGAAGGTCGAGCCCCGCGCGCCCCCGGCCGCGGCCGATCAGGCAACTGCCGCCCGGCCCGAGCGCCAGCGAAGCCGGCACCGGCGCCAGGTGCGCACCGGCCCGTGCCAGCCCCAGCGACCAGAACAGCGCGGCCGGGATGGGCGCGACATCATCGAGGAACAGTGAAGCGCGAAACCCTGGATGGAATTCACGCGTGACAAGGCGGCCTCCGGGGTGCGGGGCGCGATCGAGCACCACAGTCTTGAGGCCCGCGCGCGCCAGCACGATGGCGGCGGCCAAGCCGTCTCCACCCGCGCCGATGATCGCCGCGTCATAGCGCACCACCCCTGCCTCTTCGGACCTCCGCCGCCGGCATTTCTGCCGCCGCCTGCGATGCCCTCAGGATACAGGCTGGGTCAAGGAAGCGGAAACGGCTCGTCGAACCATTTCCGCCCTTGGTTAATTCCAGCTACGGGTTTTGACGGATGCTTAGAGCACGCCGCGCTTGTGCTCGCCGACGACAATGCGGCCTGGACTGAAGGCCGCCTTGAAAACGGAGAGTGCCTTGCGCGGTTCTGCTTCACCGCACATGAACACATCGAACGCCGCATAGCCTTTTTCGGGCCAGGTATGGACGCTGATGTGGCTCTCCGCGAGCACGGCGACACCAGATATGCCACCGCCTTCGGAGAACTTGTGCAGATGAATATGCAGAAGCGTTGCACCTGCCGTCTTTACCGCGTCGAGCAGAGCCTGCTCGATCCGGTCGCGATCATCGAGGCCTTCGGCTTCCCAAAGGTCGATAATCAGGTGACTGCCCGCGTAGGTCAGTCCGTTGCGTGTGATGAAGTGGTCCTTGCGGTCCTCATCCCCAGGGGGAATAGGAACCGGGACAGTCCTCGCAGTCGCGCGGGCGCGGGGCGCCTTTGCTTCTTTGATCGCTGCCACGAGTTCGAGTCGAGCCATCCTGGCACCTACCCTCTCAGAGCGTTGACACGTGGCACTCTCCTCACACCGGATCGGAGTACCGCCAAGAAGAAAGCGGCCGGTGGAAGGGACACTTCCGCCGAACCGCCTCGGGCCCCGTTGCCGAGGCTTAGGGGCGAAATATAGGCACGCGCCCCCCCTACGCAAGAAGTATTGTCACCGCAGCGTCAATTTTTTCTCACTGTTGCCACTGTCATATTTGCCGCTGGCCGGGCGCTGGCGCTCCGCCGGGCCCGACGCTGGACAGCGCGGGCCGCGCGCCCTAAAACCCGCCACCCCGACCGCCAAACCTGCCCCAAAGAGGAGATGCGCATGGCAAAGAGCTTCAAGGAGCGCCTGCACAAGGGCTATGCCCAAGTCATGGAGATGGACGGCACGCCGCTCGTCGACGAAAAGAGCCAGTACCAGCACATCCGCATCTTCGACACCGTGGCCAACGGCCGCGTGATGACGCTGGACGACATCGTCCAGATCACCAGCCGCGACGAAAGCGCCTATGCCGAAATGCTGACACATTTGCCGATGTTCGAGCACGGCAAGGTCGAGCGCGTGATGATCGTGGGCGGCGGCGATCTGTCCATCGCCGACGAGGCGCTCAAGCACGCCAGGGTCAAGGAAGTGGTGCTGGTCGATATCGACGGGCGCGTGGTCGAGTTGTGCAAGAAGCACTTCAAGTCGATCAACGCCAAGGCCTTCAAGGACAAGCGCCTGACCGTCGAAATTGCCGATGCCTTCGAATATCTCGGCCGCCCCGAATCGAAGGCCCGTTTCGATCTCATCATCGCCGACCGGCCCGATCCCGTCGGCCCCGGCAAGGCGCTGTTCGGCGAGACCTTCTATGATCGCGTCAAGCGCGCGCTGAAGCCCGGCGGCTTCGCCACCTTCCAGACCGGCGTGCCGTTCTACCAGCCCTGGGAGATCACCGAGGCGCTGAAGGAGCTGTCGCAATTCTTTCCGCAGTCCGGCCTCTACCTGACCGTGGTGCCGACCTATATCGGCGGCTTCATGGCGCTCTCCTGGGCCGGCAAGGGCGCCAGGCTCGGCACGGCGCAAGGCCTCAAGCGCGCCAGGGCCGCCTTCAAGCGCAGCAAGATCAAGACGGACTACTACAACGCGGACATCCACGCCGCCGCCTTCGCGCTGCCGGAATGGATCAAGCGCCTGGAGCCGTGAACGGACTTCGGATTGGTTTGACGTACCGGGCCTCGGTGTCATGGCCCGCAAATGCGGGCCACCCAGTTGACACGATTACCGCCGGAGAAGGCATCAACTGGGTCCGCCGCACTTGCGGCGGATGACAGATAGGGAATTGAGCGCGTCTCGCACGCGCTCTAAATCCGGCCGACCAGCGTGACCATGCCGGCCTGGGTCGTCGCGCTGCCGCTGCCGCGCAGATAGTCGTAGCTGACGCCGAGCGACCAGGCGCCGGTGGTGACCGCCAGATCGAGGCCGCCCACCAGATCGCCCTTGTTCGGCGTGCGGCCGGTGAGCGTGAAATCGTTTCCTGCGGTGCTTGCCATGCTGGCGAAGGCGCCGCGCAGCTTCACCGCATCGGCGAGGAAGTCATAGCGATAGCCGACGCGCACTTCCGGCTGGATGTAGAAATCGCCCAGATTGAGATCCTGGCGCACCGAGGTGCCGAGATAGCCGCGCAGCGAATTGGCGTAATACGGGTGGATCTTGAGATCGAAGCCGTCGCCGCTGTTGGCGCTGCCGCCGCCCGATTCGGTATAGCCCTCTTCGCGCATCGTCAGCCCGTCGAGGCTGAATTGCGGCGTGATCACCGTGCTGCCATAGGTCAGAACGGCGCCCGTCGAGATGCCCGCGGCCAACAGCAAGCCGGGGCGCTTGCCGGTCGCCGTGCGCGAGAACACCACGGAGCCGGTCGAATCGGTGAGCTGGAGATGGCGCTTGCCGGTCAGGCTGCCGTAGCCGAAGCTGAGCTGGCTGTCGAAGAACAGGCCCTTGCCGCGCCAGTCGGTATAGCCGGAGAGCATGTACCAGAGGTTCGAGGTCTTGGTGAAATTCGGGCCCTTGTTGGTCTGGTCGCCGGAGAAGAAGGTGATCGCGGCGCCGTAGCGGCCGTTGCGCGGATCGCCTTCGTCCATGCCCAGCGCGATGCCCCAGCCATTGGTGCGATAGGCATCCAGATTGCCGCCGGAGACATTGCGGGCAACGAATTCCTGGCCCCACAGCGTGGCGCCGCCGGGCTGGGCCGCATACATGCGCAGCGCCCGCTGGCGCGCGCCCACCGGGCCGGTGGCCTGGTCGGTGATGTCGATCGCCACGGCGCGCGAGGAATCCGACAGGTCCGGCAGGAACGACGAATAGGCGGCTTGAGCCGTCGCCTGATTGCGGATGTTGCTGACGAACGCGCCGCCGAGTGGATCGTCCTTCGCCAGCGCCGCATTGGCATAATCGTAGATCTTTGCCGCGTTGCCTGTGAGGCCAAGCTGACCCGCCGTTTTCGGCTCCAGATAAAGAACGAGCTGTGAATCAGTGGACGATGTCGGAGACGTCAAGCCCTGGCTTGCGCAACTGGTCGTCGCCCCGCCGACATTGTAGGTGCAGAGCCCGCCGGTAAACAGATAGGGCAGGTTCGTGGTGACGTTGGTGTTGACCGCTGAATAATTGCCAATCGTCAGGCTGCCGGTGGGAGCCTCGAACAGCACAAATTGAGCAGGGCTGTTGATAGTGGCACCCGAAACGAAGCTGCCATAGGAGAGGTTGAAGGTGGAGGCTGCACCCAGCGAAATGTTGCCTGACGTGCTCAGGACCATCGCTCGGTCATAGGTCGCGCCCGGGATGGTGGCATTGGCCGAGTTGAAGACCTGAGAAACCGTCATGTTCACTGTGCCGCCGTCGGCGACCGTAAACCCATTGGAACCGACATTCAGCTCTGGCGAGACGCCACTGGCCAGCCCGGTGGCCGAATTGGTGAGGGTCAGCGTGCTACCCGCACCGACGTTGACATTCAGCTTGCCGTTGGTGGCGAGGACTGTGCCGGTAACACTTGTCTGACCTATCATGGTCAAGTTGTTCTCACCGAGGCCGAAATCGATGATCGCCGGCCGCGAAGTGTTGCCGCTGGTTATCGTGGCCGCCTTGGTGGGCGTGCCGGTGAGGGTCAGCGTGTCATTACCGTTGCCGAAGGTGATGTCGCCGTAAATCGTACCGGAGTTGGTGAAGTTGATGTTGCCGGTCGCGTTGCCCAGATAGGCGGCAACGGTCGTCTGCTTGTTG
Source organism: Alphaproteobacteria bacterium (assembly GCA_018971835.1). Lineage (GTDB taxonomy): Bacteria > Pseudomonadota > Alphaproteobacteria > Micropepsales > Micropepsaceae > Rhizomicrobium. Next base: position 10,936 of record JAGWZW010000043.1, on the reverse strand, counting down.
GTGGTCGCGGCCAGCGGATTGGTCGAGGCCGCGATCGAGGTCGCAGCGGAAATCGTGCCGCTGTTGTTGATGGTGGTCAGCGTGCCCGACTGATCGTTGATGGCGTAGGCCGCGTAAGCCACGCCCGACGTATTGGTGCTGGTGGTGACGGCGCTGGCGCTGATGGTGCCGGTATTGGTCAGCGTCATGACCGCGCCGGGATTGGCATACTGGCCGATCAAGATGGCGGTGGCCGACGCCGATACCGAGCTGTCGCCGCTGACGGTCGCCGAAATCGTGCCGTGGTTCGACTCGGCGCTGTCATTGTAAAAATTCGCAATCTTCGTGTAGTCACCGATGTTCATGGCGGTCGCGGTGACCGAAGTAGCGGCCTTGCTGTCGGTGGTGGCAGTGGTCGTGATCGCGCCGCTGTTCCAGAAACCGCCGGCGATGGTCACCGGGGCGCCGGAATTGCCGGCAATGAAGATGCCGGATACGTTGGTATCCACATCCGTCGGCTTGGCCGTGATCGTGCCACGGTTGACGAAGCCGTAGCCGCTGCTGGAACCGGCCGTCGGAGAACCGGCATATGTCCCGATGGTGATGGCGGCGGTGGTGGTGGAACCGCCGAGACCCGGTCCGATCTGGATGGCCGGACCGCTGCTGGCGGAGGAAATGACCGCGCTTGCCGAACTGTTGGCGATAGACGGCCCGGCATTGTAGATGCCGCCCGTGATCGAATTGGAGACGATGAGCGCCGAGCCCGCTTCCGGAAACCCGGAAGTCGCCGTGGTAACGGTGGTGCTCGCGCTGTAGCCCTGGGTCGCGATCGTGCCGTTGTTGGTGAAGCTGCCGGCAAGCGGAACGTCACCGGCCAGCACGATGCCCTGCGCCCCCGCGCCGGTGGCCGCAATCGTGCTGGTGCTGGCGACGGAAAAGTCGCCGTTCAGCCCGCCGCCGATATAAACGCTCGTGACCGCGCCGGTCGTCGAGGTCGTCGACGACGAACTCGACGCGGTCATGGTGATCGCACCGTCGAGCGCGATGTTCCCGTTCATGGTGACATTCGGCGCCATGTAGATGCCGTAGGAACCGTCGCCCGTGACGCTCAGAGACGAGCCGGACTCCAGGTGGATGCCGCCGTTGAAGGTGCCGCTGCTGATCGCGGTGGTGCTGCCGGCGGTGCCCAGCGCGATGTTGATGCCATGCTTGCCGGTGCCGCCGCCGGTCAGGTCGATGGCGCCGTAATTGTCGAACGCGTAGATGCACGTGCTGCCGGGGCAGCCGCTCGTGCCCGGCCCGTTACCTCCCGACAGCGCATCCAGCCGCACGCCCGTGGCATTGGTCGTGCCGGTGTTGCTGATGTTGTTCCCGGCCAGGGTGCTGTTCACAGAATTGTTCGAATCGATCTCGATGGCCGGGCCTGCCGTCGTCACCCCCACCGAACCGGGGGTGGTGGTCGAGCCGGAGGTCGTGCCGATCTTGATGTCCGAGGCCGTCCCGCTGGCCGAGGCCGTGCTCGTCTTGACCTGGGACGTCACCTTGGTGGTGATGGTGCTGTAATCCGTGGCGGCGGCCGATCCGGTCATCAGGGCCACCGTGGCGGCAGTCAGCATCAACGCATGCTTTTTCAAGGCAGACCTCTCACAGTTAACAACCGGTAAAGATGGAAGGGGTCCAGCCCCCGGCGCCCGGCGGTACCCTATAGCGCGGCGGGCGGCACCTTAGCCAATCCCCGGGGTCCGTTGCTAGCCGTAAAGGCCCGGCCGGCACCATTTTTCGCTTTTTAATCAGGTGTTAGCCGGTTGGGGCAAAAATGGGGGCCGAACGAGGCTCAATTCCGACCGGACAGCGCGGCCTAACTTGATGATCCCAGATCGCCGCATCGCATTTTCCAAGCTGACGCAGAAGCAGGCCTCGGCCGCAATCGCCAGGCACGAGATGCTGTACGCCGGCCGGATGGGCGGTGCGCGCGCTGTCTTCGCGTTTTGCGACTTGTCCGGGTTGGACCTGTCCGGCCGCAACCTGGCGGATGCCGATTTCACCGGCGCCATTCTCGAGGAAACCAATTTCGCCCGCACCCGCCTCGATTCGGCGAGCTTCTTCGGCGCCGATCTCAGGCGCGCCAATCTGGCCGAAGCCAGCCTCCGGCGCGCGGACATGCGCGGCGCCTCGCTCAGGGGCGCCAACCTGATCGGTGCCGACCTCTACGAGTGCGACCTGCGCGAAGGCGCCATCGCCGAGAAGGATCGCTTCGGCAACCTGCGCATGATGCAGCATGACGTCGGCGAGACGGAATTGCCCTCCGCGATGATGCATTCGGCCAATCTCGAACGCGCTAAGATGGCCGGGGTGATGGCGGTGCAGGCCGACTTCACCGACGCGGTCATGCGCGGCTGCTCGCTGGCACGGGCCAATCTGCGCCTGGCCAAGCTGACCGGCGCCAATCTGGAAGGCGCCGACCTCACCAGCTGCAACCTCACGGGCGCCGATCTTTCCGGCGCGGTTCTGGTGGGGGCGCGCCTGACCCGCACCGTGCTCGACGGCGCCGACATGTCCGGCGTGCTGACCGATACGCCACAATCCCGCGCCGACGCATCCTTGCCGATCTCGATTGCCGAGACGCTGGAAGGCCATTCGCGCTGGGTCGAAAGCGACGGACGCGAGGGCCGCCCGGCAGATCTCACAGGCCTCGATCTGCGCGGCATGCGCTCGCTCTCCTATCGCGCCCTGACGGCACTGATAGCGCCCAGCGCCGTGTTCTATGGGCTCAATCTCGAAGGCTGTTCGCTTCAGGGCAGCAATCTGCAGGGCGCGGACCTGCGCAGCGCCAAGCTGGGCGGCGCCGATCTTCGCGGCGCCAACCTCGCCGGCGCCAAACTCAACAACGCCGACCTGCACGACGCCAAGATCGGCCCGCTGCTGATTTCCGACGCCCGGCTGCTCCCGGCGCGGCTCGATGGCGCGCAGGCCCGCTACGCCGACTTCCGCGGCGCCGACCTGAGGCGCGCCCGGCTCAGCGATGCCGATCTGTCCTATGCCAATTTCACCGGCGCCGATCTGCGCGACACCCAACTTGGCGGTGCGCTGATCGCCGGCACCAAGCTGCCGGCCGTCGTCTCCGATTCGCTTTCTGCCCCGCCGGGCCGTTCCCAGGCCTGACCCTCAGGCTTTTGCGGATTGCGCCGGCTCCGTTGCGGTATCGCGGGCGCGCGACTTGATGAACTGGCCCATGCGCATCAGCGAAATACGCGCCTCCGGCACATAGGGGCTGGCCTGGAAGACGTGCTGCATGCCGTCATAGATCTCCACGCTCACCGGAACATTGGCCGCGGCCGCCAGATCGCCGAGGCGGCTGGCATCGTCGCGCAGGATTTCCAGGCTTCCGGCGTGAACCATGATCGGCGGGAAGTCGTGCAGGTCGGCATATACCGGCGAGGTATAAGGATCGGCCGGGCTCGCTTTGCGCAGGTAATGCCGCACGCAGTGGAACAGCAGCTCCCAGCTCAGCGCGGCGTCGTTCCTGGCGTTCTGCAGCATCGACCAGCCGGACAGCGTCAGGTCCGCCCAAGGCGACATCGCCACGATCCCCGCCGGCATGGGAAGGCCGGCGTTGCGGATGGCCAGCGCGCAGGAAAACGCCAGCCCGCCACCCGAACCGTCTCCAGCCAGGATAATCGTGGACGCGGGCACACCCCTGTTCACCAGGTGGCGGTAGGCGTCGATGCCATCGCGCAGGCCGGCCGGAAAGGCAAACTCCGGCGCCAGCCGATAGTCCAGAGAGAAGGCATTGGCTCCGCCCGCCTGGCACAGCCGTGCCACCAGCGGCCGGTGGCCGGCCGGCGACCCGGCGATGTGGCCGCCGCCGTGGAAATAGAGCACCAGGCGATGGCGAGCCGCCCCCTCCACGCGCACCCACTCGCCCTTTACCGGCCCGAGCTGGGCCGGTTCGAACGCCGCGTCTGGCGGCACGGCGCCGAAACGGGCAGTCAGCCGGTCGTAATGCTGGCGCAATTCGTCGATTCCGGCGTCGGGACCGAAGCTGCGCAGACCGGAAATCCGCGTCAGGCGGGCAAAAAAGGCACTCTGCCAACTGGGCATATTGTCTTGGGGATATGGGCGTCGGGCGGCACCATACGGGCTCCCGTTCGGCTCTGTCACGCCGAACCCCGCGGTATCATAAAGAAAAGCGGGCGCCGCGACGGCACCCGCTTTCCCTCAACGAACTTTAAGGTTCAGGCGGCCTTGGCCTGACCCTCGATGGTCTTGACCTCGCCGCCGTTGATGGCAATGCGGCGCGGCTTCTTCTCTTCCGGCACGATGCGCTCCAGGTCGATGTGGAGCAGGCCGTTCGCGAGCTTGGCGCCCTTGACCTCGACATTCTCGGCCAGCTGGAAACGCCGCTCGAAAGCGCGCCCGGCAATGCCGCGATGGAGGTAGGTCTGCTCGTCGGCCTCATCGGCGCGCTTGCCCTGAACGGTGAGCACGCCCTCGCGCACTTCGGCGTTCAAATCCTTTTCGGCGAAACCGGCCACCGCCAGCGTGATGCGGTAGTGGGTGTCGTCGGTCCGCTCGATGTTGTAGGGCGGATAGCCCCCATCGAACTGGGGTGCCGCATCCAGCATGTCGAACAGCCGGTCGAAACCGACGGTGGAGCGGAAAAGCGGGGAAAGATCGAATGCACGCATGGTTCACAACCTCCTAGAAGCCTTGTGGTTCGGGCCCGCCAACCGGCCGGGCCGCTTGCTATAGCCCCGGAAGCCATCAGGCCTTCCGAGAGCCGTCCAAGAGATAGGAACGGGCTGCCAAGGCTTCAAGGGGACACGCCGCCGTCAACCTCAAAATTTCCAATAAACCAAGCGAATCAAAGCCATAAGCCAAAGGACGAACAGCAGCGAATAGAGGAAGACGTTCACTTGGAGCGGGCTCGGCCGGAACCCCAGTGTGTCCGCGCAAAGAGTGGCGAACCAGGCCCCCTCTTCCGGGTTGGCCGGATTGCGCCAGCGGCCCGTGCGCAGCAAGGCTTCGAGATTGCTGAGGACGCAGGTGTTCCGGTTCACCTGCCATTGCAACGCCACAGCGGGCACGAACCCCATATAGATAAAAAGACCGGCCCGCGCCGGCGCCAGCCAGCCGGTCACGAAATAGACCATGACCGCGAGGTGAACGAGATGGCAGGCCCAGCCCAACGCATCGCGGCCGCCGGACATGGCAGGCGCTGCGGCCACCGCGACGGCCCGCTGGTCTTCTTCGTCGCCCGCCATTTTCCCCAGTCGTCGAAGCGTCGTGGACAGTCTAGTGGTCAAGATCCGACGCTTGGTACTCGGTGCGAGCGAGTTCTAGATTAGTCCATGTAAAACCGCAAGATCGGTCGAGCATGTTGCGGTCATGAGCGACTAGCTAGTGCCGCCACGGAGGAACGAACGTTGACGGCAGCGCTTCAAAACTACCATGCCCGGATGCAGCGGGTGCTGGACTATATAGACCGGCATCTTGACGGTGATCTGGACCTGGAGACGGTGAGCGGCATTGCGGCCTTCTCGAAGTTTCATTTCCACCGGCAGTTTACGGCGATCTTCGGGTTGTCCATGCACCGCTATGTCCAGCTTGTTCGTTTGAAGCGCGCTTCGCACAGCTTATCGACGAAGGACGCCCAGAGCATCACGGAAATAGCGATGGATGCCGGTTATGATGCACCCGATGCCTTCGCCCGCGCCTTTCGGCGAAGGGTTGGGCAATCGCCTTCGTCGTTCCGGAAATCGCCCGACTGGGCGCCGTGGCTTGCGGCCTTCGGGCCTCTGGACAATGCGAGGAGCAAGCTCATGCAGACCATCTATACCCATGACGACGTGACGATCCGCGATGTGCCCCCCACGCCGGTGGCGATCATCGAGCACCGGGGCGACCGGGCAATGCTTGGAGACACCATCCAGCGGTTCATTGCTTGGCGCAAAGCCGCGGGCCTGTCGCCCGAGACGAACCCGACATTCATGGTTTTTCGGTCGGAGAGGATCCCCGCGGTCCCAGCCGATTACAGCGCGGATCTATGTGTGGCAACCGACCGGCCAATCGAGGCGCGTGACACGCAGGTGAAAGCCGGCGTGATCCCCGGGGGACGCTGCGCGGTGCTGCGCGTCGCCAATGGTGCTTCCAACAATATGGAGCCCGAAGGCCTCTTTCTGTATCGGGATTGGCTTCCAGCTAGCGGTGAAGAGGCAGGCGATTTCCCAATCTACAGCAAACGATGGCTGTCCTTTTTCCCAGACGTACCGGTCCATGAAGTGGTCGCGGAACTGTTTCTACCATTGAAGTAGCGTCCTCGGATGGCGGCCTATCCCTTCCGATCGCAAGAAGCGGACAGGCTGCCATCCGCCATATATGGCCGCTCCCGGCTTCCGCGCACCCGGTACCAAGGGTCGGGTTTTGACCTCTAGAACCTGCCGCAGGGGAAGCAAATCCGCACTTTGCTTGGCAAAAGCGAGTTGTGCCGGCTGCTGACAAATGCTCAAATCCGCCGCGTTCCAGCGGCCCACGGCCGCCAAGCGTGCGACGGGATCGGGCGGCGTGGCCGCCTAGCAAGAACGAATCAATGGCGGGCCGGTGGGCCAGCCGAATAGCGGGAAGGACATTTCATGAGCGCGGATCAGGTTCAGCAGATCATTACGCAGATGGGCGGTGCCATCGGCGCCAATTCGGGCCTGGGCGGCACGCTCAAGTTCGATTTCGGCGAGCCCGGCAGCGTCTTCATCGACGGCAAGTCCTCACCCAACACGGTCAGCGACGGCGCCGGCAAGAACGCCGACTGCACCATCAGCGTCACCCTCGAAACCTTCGAAAAGATGGTCAAGGGCGAGCTGGACGGCACCAGCGCCTTCATGCAGGGCAAGCTGCGCGTGGCCGGCGACATGGGCCTGGCCATGAAGCTCGGCCCCATCCTGGCCAAAGCCCGCGGCTGAACCGCCTCGCCGCCTGAACAAGACGCGCCGTATTCCCGTACGGGACTGGGAGACGGCGCGCTCGGGCCTTCTTCTTTTTCGAGGCCGCATTTCCGCGAAGACCTGATCCCGCACGACATGCGCGCGCCCATCGAGTTCCGCTTTATCTCCGGTCGCGACGGCAACCGCCTGCGCACCGCCATTTTCGAGGCGGAAGCCGGCCGAAGCCATCGCGGCGTCTGCGTCCTGCTCTCCGGGCAGACCGAATTCATCGAGAAATATGGCGAGGTGATCGGCGAGCTTTGCGCTCGCGGCTTCCGCGTGGCCACTCTCGACTGGCGCGGACAAGGCGCCTCGCGCCGCGCCCTGCCCGATCCGCTCAAGGCGCATATCGGCGACTTCGCCGAATACGACGAAGACCTCTCCGCCTTCATGGACATGGTGGTGCGGCCCTTGGGCAGCCAGAAGCCCATCGCGCTGGCGCATTCCATGGGCGGGCACATCCTGCTGCGCGCGCTGCACGCTCATCCGCAGCAATTCGCCGGTGCCGTGTTCTCCGCGCCCATGATCCGCGCCCAGACGCGCGGCTACAATCCGCATCTGGCGCGCGCGATGTGCTACCTGCAGAACCTTTCCGGCCACGCCAACGACTGGGTATGGGGCATGGACAAGCGCGACCCGCTCTACATGAGCTTTTCCGGCCAGCTCGTGACCAGCGACGCGGTGCGCTGGCAGAAGACGCAGGACATCATCGAAAGCCATCCCGAGATTCGCCTGGCCGGGCCGAGCTGGGGCTGGCTGGAGGCGGCCTACCGCTCGATGGCAGCGGTGTGCGCGCCGGGCTATCCCGAAGCGATCACGACGCCGGTGCTGATCTGCGGCGCGGGGAAAGACCGCATCGTCGATACCGCGGCGACGGCCGAATTCGCGCGCCGCCTGCCGCACGGTTCCTATCTGCAATTCGACGATTCCGAGCACGAAATCCTGATGGAGCGCGACGACATCCGCGCCCAATTCTGGGCCGCGTTCGATGCGTTCGTGGCGAAATACGCGCCGTAGCCGTTACTTCGCGTTCAGCAGCTTCACCGCTGCTTCATGCACGCGCGGATCGCCGGCGGCGATGAAGTCGTGCGTGTCCGCTTCGCCAAGGGCATTGCCCTTCCAGTCCGTGGCGATGCCGCCGGCATTCTGGATCACCGGGACCAGCGCCGCCACGTCCCACGGGCGCAAGCCGCTTTCGATCACCAGATCGATGTACCCGGCGGCCAGCAGCGCATAGGCATAACAATCGCCGCCGAAGCGGCTCATGCGCGCGGCCTGGGCGACGCGCTCGAAACCTTCGCGTTCGTCATCGCTGAAGTGGCTCCACGGATGCGTGGTGGTGACGACTGCTTCGGACAGCGACGCGCAGGCGCGCACCCGCAGCGGCTGCGTGCCCTCCGGCGTGGTGACTGCCGCATGGCCCGGATAGCCGATATAGCGCTCGCGCAGCACCGGCTGATCGATGATCCCGAGCACACGCTCGCCGTCTTCTTCGAGCGCGATCAGCGTGCCCCACATGTGATGGCCGGTAATGAAGGCGCGCGTGCCGTCCAAGGGATCGAGCACCCAGCGCCGCCCGCTGGTCCCCGGCGTGGCGCCGAACTCCTCGCCCAGGATCGCATCGTCCGGCCGCTCGCGGCGGATGATGGCGCGCAGGGCTTCTTCGGCGCCGCGGTCGGCCGCCGTGACGGGATCAAAATCCGCGCCCTTTGCGGCACCCTTATCGGTCACGTCCAGCCGGCGGCGGAAATAGGGCCGGATCACCAGCCCCGCCGCATCGGCGAGACGGTTGGCGAAGGCCACGGTTTCGGGATCGATCTTGCGCATGGAAGCGTATTACCTTGGCGGCGCGAGATTGCAAAGACCGGCACTCCAGAGGGGATATCAATGAAAAGCGTAGTTGTGACGGGCGCCTCCACCGGCATCGGCTGGGGCTGCGCCAAGGTTCTGATCGGGCGCGGCTTCCGCGTCTTCGGCAGCGTGCGCAAACAGGCCGACGCCGATCGGCTGGCCAAGGAGTTCGGGCCGAACTTCGTGCCGCTGATCTTCGACGTGACGGACGAAGCGGCCGTCAAGGCGGGCGCCGTCACGGCGGCGCAAATGCTCGGCGGCGAGACGCCAAATAATGAAACATTGGCCGGCCTCGTCAACAATGCCGGCATCGCGGTGGCCGGGCCGCTGCTCTATCTCGACAGCGCCGAGTTCCGCCGGCAGTTCGAGGTCAACGTCACCGGGCAGCTGATCGTGACGCAGGCCTTCGCGCCGCTCTTGGGCACCGATCCGCAGCGCCAGGGGCCGAAGGGGCGCATCGTCATGATCTCCTCCATCGGCGGCACCAATGCCTCGCCCTTCGCCGGGCCCTACAGCGCCTCCAAATTCGCGGTAGAGGGATTCTCCGAGGCGCTGCGGCGCGAGCTGATGATCTTCGGCATCGACGTGGTGATCGTGGCGCCGGGCGCCGTCGCCACACCGATCTGGGACAAGGCCGAGGACCTCGACACCGCGCGCTATGCCAACACCGTCTATGCCGGCGCGCTCGAAAAGGTGAAGGCTTATATGCTGGCGCTCGGCCGCAAGGGCCTGAAGCCCGAGGTCATCGGCGAGGCCGTGCTCCAGGCGCTCACGCTGGCCAAACCGAAGACCCGTTACGTCGTGACGCCCGATCCCATCGAGCACTTCGTCGTCAACCACCTGCCCAAGCGCGTGGTCGACAAGCTCATCGCCGGGCGGCTGGGGTTGACGCGGAAGGCGTAGCTACTCCTCCGCCTTGGCGCGCTTGCGCAGGTGCGGCACCAGCTCGCGCTTCCTGAGACGGATGGATTGCGGCGTCACCTCGACCAGCTCGTCGTCCTCGATATAGGCGATGGCCTGTTCGAGCGTGAGCGGCGTCACCGGCGTCAGGCGCACCGCTTCGTCCTTCGAGGTGGTGCGGATGTTGGTGAGCTGCTTGGCGCGCAGGGGATTGACGTCCAGATCGTTGTCCTTGGCGTTCTCGCCGATGATCATGCCCTGATAGACCTTGGTGCCGGGCGTGATGAAGAGCCGCCCGCGCTCCTCCAGATACCAGAGCGCGTAAGGCACCGCATCGCCGTCGCCGGTGGAGATGAGCACGCCGTTGCGCCGGCCTTCGATCGGCCCCTTGTGCGGCGCATAGGAATGGAACATGCGGTTCATCACGCCGGTACCGCGCGTATCGGTGAGGAACTCGCCGTGATAGCCGATCAGCCCGCGCGAGGGGGCGAAGAACACCAGCCGTGTCTTGCCCGCGCCGGTAGGGCGCATGTCCTGCAATTCGCCCTTGCGCATGGAAATCTTCTCGATCACCACGCCGGTATAGGGATCGTCCACATCGACGGTCAGTTCCTCGATCGGCTCGATGCGCTCGCCGGTCTGCGGATCCTTCTGGAACAGCACGCGCGGACGGCTGATCGAAAGCTCGAAGCCCTCGCGGCGCATGGTTTCCACCAGCACGCCGAGCTGAAGCTCGCCGCGGCCGGCGACTTCGAAGTTACCCTCGCCGGTCTCGCGCAGCTTGATGGCGACATTGCCCTCGGCCTCGCGGTAGAGCCGGTCGCGGATGACGCGGCTCTGCACCTTGTCGCCCTCGCGCCCGGCGAGCGGCGAATCGTTCACCGCCAGCGTGATGGCCAGCGTCGGCGGGTCGATGGGCGTGGCTTCGATCGGCTCGCTCACCTGCACGTCGCACAAAGTGTCGGCCACGGTGGCGACCTGAAGCCCGGCAATGGCGATGATGTCGCCCGCCTCGGCCCGCACCACCGGCACCCGCGCCAATCCGCGGAAGGCCAAGAGCTTGGTCACGCGCGCGCGCTCGATTTCCTTGCCGTCGCGATGCATCGCCTTGATGACGCGGTTGACGGTCATGGCACCGGATTCGATGCGGCCGGTCAGGATGCGGCCGAGATAGGGATCGGCTTCCAGCGTCGTCACCAGCATCTTGAAGGGATGCTCGTCGCCCGCCA
>JAGWZW010000042.1 GCA_018971835.1 Alphaproteobacteria bacterium | reverse complement strand
ACACGCTTTATTCCTACGGCCTGACGGGTACGGTCGACTGGGACGCGCCATGGGGCTTTCATGTCAAGTCGATCACCGGATACCGGGGTGAATCGGGCGAATTCTCGCAAAGCTTCTCCGGCGCGCCTATCGCATTGACCAATCTCTATACGACGCTCTCGCACCATCAGTTCAGCGAAGAGCTTCAGGTCAGCGGCACCGCCTTCAACAATGCGCTGGATTGGGTTCTGGGCGGCTACTATTTCGACGGTTATAGCCACCAAGGCGGATTGGGCGACCTCATCGAGATCAGTCTCGTGCAGGTGCCAAACGATCCCGCGACGGACCAGAACAAGTCAGTTTTCGCGCATGGCGTCTATCACATCACCGACAAGCTCAGCGCGGAAGTCGGCGTCCGCTACAGCCAGGAAGACAAGACGTACCAATACTACCGTCTGCTGCTTGCACCGTTCCACGGCATCCCCGCCGGCACTTTCCTCTTCCCAATCACCAAGGGGAGCCTCAGCTATTCACGCGTCGATCCCAAGGTGGGCCTGCAATACCAGTGGACTCCGGACTTGATGACCTACGCGCAGCTCTCGACGGGCTACAAGGCCGGTGGCTTCAACACGCGTCCGGTATCCGCAGCGCAGGCCACGGCCTTCGACCCGGAAACGCTTACGGCATATGAAGTCGGCGTGAAGAGTGAATGGTTCGAGCATCGCCTGCGCGCCAACATGGCGGCCTTCTACAGCCAATACAAGAACCTGCAGCTTCAGGCGAACGGTATCGACAACGCCGGGAATCTCGCAGTCCTGACCAAGAACGTCGGCAAAGCTGAAATCAAGGGCGTCGAAGCCGAGGTGGATGCTGAGCCGGTTCCAGGTCTCGTGATCAACAGCTCCGTCGGATACCTACAGTATAAAAACCTCGATCTCGGCTCTGCGGCGGGGGTGTCCGGTGGTCCTACGCTCAGCAGCGTGCCGGTGCTGACACCGAAGTGGAAATGGAGTCTTGGAATACAGTACAGCGCGGATCTGGGTAACGACTACGGCGTCCTCACGCAGCGCGTCGACTATACCTATCAAAGCAAGGTCTATAACGACGCGCCGAACACGGCACTTGCAGCGCAGGACGGCTACGGCGTCATGAATGCGCGCCTGATTTGGCAGTCGACCGAAAGTAAGTGGATGGCGACGCTGGCAATCAACAACGTCACCGACGAACTGTACTATCTCGGCAAATACGCAAACTACGGAACCTACGGCACTGTAGAGGGCCAGCCGGCCATGCCGCGTACGGTTGAATTCAGCGTGAAACGGAGTTTCTAGAGCGCCTCCCCGACGCGCCTCCTGGCACCCGCTTGGCAAGTGCGGCCAAGCACCTGGCAAGCGGGTGTATTTTGTTTATGAGCCGAAAGTGTTCGCCACGCGAGCCTTCGGAGATGAGAGATGTTGAGCATGGCGGATACGTCGGCAGTTGCGACCGGAACTCGAATCGTGCGGCGAGAAGCTGGCGCCGATGCATGGCGGGTAGAGGCCGATATCTGTGTCGTCGGCTCTGGCGCCGCCGGTATCGCCGCGGCGCTGCAGGCGGGGCGACTGGGGCGTAAAGTCGTGCTGGTTGACGGACTTCCTGCACTGGGTGGTCAGGCCGTCAATTCGATCATCGGCACGTTCTGTGGGCTCTTTTCCAACGGTCCCAACGGTTATCAGTTCACCCATGGTGTGGCCGATGACATTCTGCGCGATCTGGGAGCGCTCGAAGGTGCGTTGCATTACCAGCGCCGGCATACCGTCGTTGTTTATTACGATGAAATCGCTCTGTCGCGCTGGATCGAGGAAGCGGTGCGCGCAGCCAGAATTACGGTGATTGTCGGCGCGGTGCTTCGCCATGTGACGGTCGATGGGCGGCGTGTCCGTGAGCTCGAACTTGCGACGCGCTATGGCGATGTGCGGGTGAATGCCACCGGCTTCATCGATGCGAGCGGCGACGCGGCCCTCACATGGCAGGCCGGCTTCCCGTGCCGCGAGCCAGAGGGTGGAACGGTTTATGGCACGCAGATGGTCGTCGTCGAGAACATTGACGAAGCTCACCTTCCAGAGATTGCCGAAATCGGAGAGCGCATGAAGGAAAAGGGCGACGCCTATGGACTGCTTCGCCGCGAGTGCTTCCCCTTTGTGATTCCGGGTCGCGGCATTGCGGTGCTCAACATGACGCATGTAGAGACACCGCTGGATCCGCTAAAGGCCTCGATTTGTGGCCTAGAAGGTAAGGTGCAAGCGGACCTGGCCGTTCACTTCCTACAGCAGGAATTTCCGGAATGTTTCGGAAAATCGAAAATCCGCGCCTATGGCCTGCCCGGGATTCGCCAGACGCGATGGATCGTGGGCACACAGCAGTTAACCCTGGACGACGTGCGTGCGGGAACGCGGTTCGCAGACGCCGTGGCTCGTACGGCTTGGCCGGTCGAACTTCATGACCATGGCACCGGCCATGTCTGGCAGACATTCGACGAAGATCATGTTCACTATGTGCCGCTGGGCAGCCTTATCCCTAGGGAGAGCGACAATCTTCTGGCTGTCGGCCGCTGCATCGATGCTGACAAGGCCGCGCTCTCGAGCGTTCGGGTGATGGGGCCCTGCATGGCGATGGGCATGGCGGCGGCGCACGCACTCGATCTCGCCGGAACGGGCAGCGTGCAGCAGATCGACATATCGGCCCTGCAGGATCGCCTTCACGACAATCTCGATCGCACGGACTAAGGTCGCGGTCCAGAGAGGACATGCAATGCAACTGACCGATCAGGAACGCGCGATGCTGGACGGGACTGAAGGCGCCGCCAAGCAGAAAGCGATGGAACTCCTCGTCCGCTACGGAGAGGCCCTGGGCGCCGAACGTCTCGTTGACACCAACAACATCGCCGGCGTTCCCGGATCGTCCAATCTCTTTCTGCGGGACTATTACAAGGACGTCGGGAATTCCTACGAGGCGATCTACTCGCTGTTCGATCTGGACAGTGACGAAGTCGTTTCCGTCCCGAAAGTAAGCGCCTATAGCTGTCATCTGCAGGGTGGGATGGATCCGGCCTTGTGGGCGGAACAAGGCATGGGCCGAGATGCTTTCGAGCATTTTCAAAAAGATGAGGCCGAAGTCGCCGGTCATGGCATTCAGCTGCTGAAAACATGCACGCCCTATCTCGCGGGCAATGTTCCGGTGAAGGGAGAGCACTGCGCCTGGATGGAATCCTCGGCGGTTGTCTTCTGCAATTCCGTCATTGGCGCGCGCACCAATACGGAAGGCCGTGAGAGCACGAGCGCGGCCATGCTCACCGGCAAGATCCCGGACTGGGGATTTCATCTCGATGCGTACCGCCGCGGTACCCATCACATCGAAGTCGAGGTTTCGGTCGACGACGTTTTCAACTGGGGCATGCTCGGGTATTTCATTGGCGATGCTGTCCAAGAGAACATCCCCGTCGTGACCGGCAAGATCGGCCATGCGAATTTGATCCGCCACAAGCATTTCGGCGCCGCCGCGGCTTCGTCCGGCGGCGTTGAGATGTACCACGTCGTCGGGAGCACGCCCGAGGCCGCGACGCTCGAAATGGCATTCGGTTCGCGCAAACCTGTGGATACGATCCGTTACGGGAAGCGCGAGCGGCGGAAGGTTTACGAGACACTGAATTCCGTGGGCACCAATCCCAATGTCGACTACGTGATGTTGGGCTGCCCGCACGCAGCCATCGAACAAATCTGGGAAGTTGCAAATCTTTTGGAAGGCAAGAAGCTCCACAGCAGTTGCAATCTGTGGCTCTTCACCTCTCGCTCGGTGAAGGCGGTTGCCGACGCCAATGGCTACACCAAGACGATCCTTGGCGCGGGTGGGTTGGTGATGACCGATACCTGTTCGGCGATTGGCAGGACAATGCCGCAGGGGACTAAGGTCGTGGCACTCGATTCTGCGAAGCAAACGCACTATCTGCCGGCGATGATGGGCGTGGAAGCGTGGTTCGGCACCACGAGGGACTGCATCAATGCCGCGCTGACCGGTCGCTGGAGCGGAGAAGCGCCATGAGTGAAAAGATCATTCTGCTGCGCGGGCGCAAAGTTGTTGGCGGCCGTGCCGAAGGTGAAGCGCTGGTGACGCATGATACGATCTCGGGCTGGGGCGGCATAGATCCCATGACCGGCACCGTTATCGAGACCCGACATGAGCTGCGCGGCCAAAGCTTCAAGGACAAGATCCTCGTGTTTCCCGGCGCCAAGGGATCCTCGGGCTGGTCGGCGATGTTCCACACGGCGCGGCTCGCGAAAACTGCACCCAAAGCCATGCTGTTTACGACCATGACCACAAAAGTCGCGCTGGGCGCCGTTGTCGTTCACGCACCGGCCGTGACGGATTTCGATCAGGATCCGCTGGCGGTGATCGAAACTGGAGACTGGGTGAAAGTGGATGGCGACACCGGCCTGGTCGAGGTCACAAAGCGTGGCTGAGGGAGGAGGCGCAGCCTCAGCCGACCGGAGTGCGGGACTGGGCAAGACTGCGGCTGCCTCCCAGATTGTCGACCTGTCCGAGATCATTGAAAACCAGCGATTGAGCGGATTCATTCTGCGTCTCGTCGCGGTGTCCTGGGTCGTGACATTCTTCGACGGCTTCGACATGAACGGGATCGCTTATGCGGCGCCGTATCTCAGCACGGCGCTGCATTTCGACAAGCTGATGCTAGGCGATATCTTCAGTATCGGATTGGCTGGCACGATGATCGGCGGCTTCGGCTTCGGAAGCCTCGGCGATTGGATCGGACGCAGGCCTGCGATCATCCTGGCGACCGTGACCTTCGGCATCCTGACTGCTGCTTTGGCCTTCGCGAAAACTTATGAGCAGTTTCTTGTTCTGCGCCTGCTGAATGGTATCGCGATTGGGGGCATGCTCCCTCTGTGCTGGGCGCTCAACATCGAGTACGCGCCGAAGCGCTTCCGTGCCACGATCGTTACGATCATCATGATTGGTTACACGCTTGGGTTCAGCTTTGCCGGTCCTGTGGCAATCTGGTTTATCCCACACTTCGGCTGGCCATCTCTTTTCCTGTTCGGAGCGGTGGGCTCATTTCTGGCTGCGATCCTGCTCTATTTTACACTGCCAGAGTCTATCCGTTTCCTGGCAAGCAAGCGCCGCGGAACCGATATTATCGCCGGCATCGTTCGGCGCATTGCGCCAGGCGTTCCCGTAACACTGTCTACACAGTTCATTCTTGCCGATGAAGCGGAGGAAGGTGCAGAGCGATTCCGGGTCGGCGTGCTCTTCGAGGGCGAACTGCGGTGGATCACGTTGCTGCTCTGGCTCGCCTATGCCGCGAGCTCACTTGGCATATTCTTCGGTGCCGCCTGGGGTCCCGTGGTGTTGGAAAGTATCGGGTTCACCCGGACGACTGCGGCGGTTGCAGCGGCCGCAAACTCAATTGGTGGCGCGCTGGGCGCCCTGGTGCTCATGCGATTTACAGACAATCGCGGCGCGATCAGCCTGAGCGTGATGCCCGCTATCGCGATTCCGATCCTACTCGTTTGCGGCTTGGTGCCGATCCACCAAGCGGCCTTCCTGGCGCTCGCCTTCCTGAGCGCGACACTTCTTGGCGGAACCCATTTCGGTCTGCACAGTATCGCCGGAATCTTCTATCCGAGTGCCTATCGCGGCACGGGCGCGGGCTGGGCCACATCGGTTGCGAAGATTGGCTCGATCGCCGGGCCGCTCATCGGCGGTTTCATCCTGTCTTCGCACCTGCCGGTCAGGAACGTCTATGCGCTCCTAGCGGCCTGCCCGCTGGTCGTGGCGGCCTGCACGCTGGTGCTGGGCCGGCTGCATAGCCGGATTCTTCGGCGCGAGCGCGCCACCGCTGAGGGCACGCCCCTCTACGCCACTGCCGATCCGTTTTAAGCTGACAGCGCGTTTTGCCCCGGCAATGGCGCTGGGATGGCAGTGCCCGAGGCGCCGATCGGAACAGTGCACGGGTAATCGCTATCCCGGGCGCCTGGGTGGGTATGTCAGGAGGATACGCCAGTTCTCATTTTCATCCTTCCGGGCGCGCCATTAATTACAATAACTTAGATGATTATCGCGAAGGCGGATTTTCTCGATAGCTACCGCATAGCTACCGCGCGAGGTCGGGATGCGGGTTTGACCGCCCCTTTGAACGCGGGCCGATCCACCGCGCACGCTGTTCTGGGAAATCGAGGACCGGACGGGATCTTGCCTTCAAATCGAGACGCCGCTTCTGGACTGCCGCATTTTTGAAATTCAGGATGGCGGCGAATGCGGAAGGCGGGGGTATTGGAAATGCGGAGGCTACTACAGCTTTGCTCTGTTGGCTTAGTCGTGTTGGCAGCCGCCGCTGGGCTTTCTGCCCCGTTGGCTAGAGCCCAAGGCTTTCAGGTTGCACCGAACTCGACTTCGACGATTCCACTATCGGCGCGGTACGAGATAGTCGCCTCTCCAATCGCATCCCGTTGGACATTTCGCCTCGACCGAGTGTGCGGTCACGTTGCCTTGTTGGTCACCACGGTCGATGGCGGGAAGGGCAAGCACGAGTTGACCCTTGCGGCGGCTATGGTCAGGCGCGGCCGACCCGGTTCGCTCAATCTCGACCCGCACAGCGGTCACCGGCGTGAAGGGGTCGTCTTGGTATCTGGCGAACTCTGGCGCGCGTTCTTGAGCTATAACGATAACCTCGGTGTCCGGCGGGATTTCCGTTGTTCCGCTCGCACTGCGATCTTGACGCGCGATCAGTGCGCTGCGGCAGATGTCGTTCCGCCGGCGCCGGAAACGAGATAAAGCGGCGCACCCGCTCCGGCAATTGGCGAGGAGACGCGCGCAAGCCTGTCCTGTGCCGTTCGTGCCTGGCGCAGGTCGGGCTTGCGCAGCAACAGCGCAAAGCGCGCGGCGACCACGGGCGAGGCATAGGAGGTGCCGGTGTAATCGGCGTAGCCGTCCGGCAAATTCGCCGCGCGCACGTCCACGCCCAAGGCGGCAAAGCGAGCGCGGGCGCGATTGGCGTCGAGTTGAAAATGCCCGTGCGCATCTACGGAGGTCACGGAAACCACGCCCGGATAGGCCGCCGGATAATTGGGCGGGCCGGCCGGGCCGTCATTGCCTGCTGCGGCGACCAGGACATGGCCGCCGGCCACGAAAGCCCTGACGGCCGCCGCCAGCAGCGCATTGGGCGGGCCGGCTAGGCTGATATTGGTGACGGCGAGGCCGTTGGCGGCCATCCAGTCGAGTGCGCGGGCGATATCCTCCGCGCTGCCGCCGTCGGCCGTGCCGCCGTACACGTCGGCCGCATATAATCTGGCGCCGGGCAGGTTGCCGCAGAATTCGCTGTCCTGACCGACCAGCAGCGAGGCGATGGCGGTGCCGTGCAGCGTCGCCGGCGAAACCGCGCGGTCCGCAAAATTGCGAACGACGATGCCGGCGCGCTGCAGCGCGCGATGGTGCGTGTCGATGCCGCCGTCGATCATGCCGATGGTCACGTCCCCTGCGTTGGCGAAAGCCTGCGGCACGCCGGCAGCAGCCGGGCGCCTGGCTTCGCCTGCGGGGTTATAAACATGGGCATAGTCGAAATTCCCCGCTCGGTCCGCGCGCTGCAGGGCGGCCAGCGCCGCGATCGCGGTCATGCCGTCGGGCACGCGCAGCGTCACGCTCAAAAGGCCGAGTGATGCCAGCCGCTCCTGTCGCAGGACGGTGAAGTGCAGGCGGCGCGCCGCGGCCAGGTCAGCCGCAGACGGCGAGACTGCGACCAACTCGCCGCGCACGATTTCATTGCCACGCTCGTCATGGGCAAGGGCGCGCGCAAGCACGGCCGCATCGCTCGGCCGGCCGACCGGATCGCGCTGCAGGGCACGGGCCGCGGCGCTGATGGCTATTCCGGGCGGGCTGACTATCCGGCCAACGGCCTTGGCAGTGCTGCTTAGACCGGGCGGGGCCGGGGGCGGGCCAAGGCCACCGATACCGGCCGGCGGGCCATTGGCAATGCCGGGCGGCGGACCGCCAATGCCGGCCGGCGGGCCGCCGATCCCCATCGCTGGACCGCCGATACCGGGCGGCAGGCCGCCCATGCCCATCGGCGGGCCGCCGGCAAAGCCGCCGCCCGCCCGCGCCGCGCCGGACGGGATCGTCAACGCGAGAACCGCAACTATCGCCAGAAGCTTCGATGGAGACATTTTGTTCCTGCCGGCAAGGCCGTATGATATCGACTTCCAACGTCGGCGGCCAAGGTTTTGCTGCCCGATTCCTGAAAATTGAATCGCCGGAACATGGAAGAACGCGGCCCGCTCAACGTTGTGTCTTCGAGAGCAGATGAGTCGATCGAGGCGATCCGCGATCAGATGCTGCGGCTGTTGCCGCGCCTCCGGCGCTTTTGCATCGCGCTGACCGGCTCCTCAGCGGACGGAGATGACCTCGTGCAAGACACGGTCGAGCGCGCGCTCAAGCACCTGCATGCGTGGGAGCCGGGAACCCGGCTGGACAACTGGATGTTTCGTATCGCCAAGAACCGTTTCGTGGATGGCCGGCGCGCCGCCCGGCGTCAGGGTGTCGTGGCGGTGGAGGCGCCCGAGGAAGCGGCGCGCGCGTTCACGGACGGCGAGCGCCTTGCCGAATCGCGGCTGGCGCTCAAAGCGGTGAATGCGGCGCTTCAGGATTTGCCGCCAGAGCAGCGCCAGGCTGTGATTCTTGTGTTGGTCGAGGGCGTTTCCTACCGGGACGCCGCGGATATCCTGAACATTCCCATTGGAACAGTGACTAGCCGCATTTCGCGGGCGCGCGCGGCCTTGGTGGCCGCGACAGGAAGTTGACATGGAGCCGGATCGGATAACTTTGGACGCTTTTGTGGACGGCGAGCTGCCGCCCGCGGAGATGGAGCGCATCGCTCTGCTGCTCGAAACGCATCCCGACCTCAATCGCTACGTGCAGGAGCAGGAGCATCTGCGCGCGGCGCTGAGGGCTGCCTTTGACGAAACGCTCGCCGCGCCGATGCCGGAGAAGCTGTCAAGAGCGGTGCGGTCCGCCCCGGTTTCCTGGCGCTGGCGTTTGCGTGCCTTGGTGTCCCGCGGGTTTTCCATCCGGGTGCTGGGGCCGATAGGGGCCGCGTTGGCGATGGGCGTGGTGCTCGGCATTGCGATCCGGCCGTCGGCCGAGTTCGGTGCCGATGCCGCCGGCCGCCTGATCGCGCAGGGCGATTTGGGGCGGGCGCTGAATACCCGGCTCGCCGCTGTCAGATATAACGGTGCGGGGCCGCAGATCGGCCTCAGCTTCCGCAACAAGGCCGGCCGGGATTGCCGCACCTTTTCCGCTGACGGCAGCGCGGGCCTCGCCTGCCGTCAGGATGGCGCCTGGGTCGTGGCGATACTGGTAAAGCAGGCCCCGGAAAATCCGGGCGCGGCCTATCGCATGGCTGGCTCGGCGATGCCCGAGGTGGTGCGCCGTGCCGTGGCGGACAGCATCGCGGGAGCACCGTTCGACGCCGCGGCCGAGAAGGCGGCGCGCGAGCGCGGCTGGTCCGGCGGGTAATCGCTGCTCGCCCAAAAAAATTGCCGGTGCCGGGAGAAAATCTTTCCGGCCGTCGTTTTGCGATCAGATGAGTTTTAATCCCCGGCAAGTGCGCATCCGGTTTGACGCGCGCCTGCCCTTCACGCAGACCGGCAGCGAGGCCATACATGAAGCGATTTTTCGGGCGAAGCATCCATGCAATCGCCATGCTCGGCGTATTGTCTTTCTCGGCGCAGGCTTTCGCGGACAGTTCCATCGCGTGGCAGGCGGATACCGGGTTCGATTATTCGGTCGGCAAATATGGCGGCCAATCGGACACGCGGGTTCTGAGCATTCCGCTCGATCTGACGCTCCAGGCCGATAGGCTGCGGTTGCAGGCGACGTTGCCTTATCTCGACGTGCGCGGCCCCGGCGTCTTCGCCGGCGGGGTCGTGGTCGGCGGCAACAACGCGGTTACGACCAGAACCGGGTTGGGCGATCTCAATCTCGGCGCGGCATATCTGTTGACCCGGGACAGTACGGAGCTTCCGGCCATCGAAATTGCCGGCACCGTCAAGGTGCCGACTGCCGGCAACAACCTCGGCACCGGAAAATTCGATTATACGGCTCAGGCCAATCTCTATCATTCGCTGACCACGCGGCTGATGCTGTTCGGCTCTGTCGGCTACCAATGGCTCAGCAGCTTCCGCACCTACAAGTTGGAGAACGGTGCGCTGGCATCGGCGGGCGTGAATTACAAGGTAGCTGACGATACCAATGTCGGCGTGTCGGCGAGTTATCGCGAAGAATATTATCCGGGCCTCGGCAAGCAGTTCAGCATGACGCCTTATGCGTTGTGGGATTTCGACACGCATTGGCGTCTTTCCGGTTACGGAATCGTCGGCTTTACCGATGCCAGCCCGCGCCTGGGCGGCGGCATGCGGCTGATCTTTCGCGATTGATTTGGGGCGGGTGAGAATCGGGTAACGGCCGGCCGCCTTGCTGAAGCAGACGAGCGGCGGGCCGGAGCACTTGAACTCTGCTGTGGGAGTAAGATCATGAAAGCCTATCTCGTTCTGCTCATGGCAGGTGCTGCCGTGATTGCCGGCTCGGTGCCCGGGCTCGCCGGCGGTCCGCCTATGGGCGTTCCGCACGGTCCCCCCGCGAGCGTCACGATGGGGCCGCCGTCAAGCGCCACGATGGGCGCGCCATCCGGCGTGACGATGGGGCCCCCCGCCGCGGCAATGGCGCATATTCCCGAAGGCGCCGCAGTGGGCCAGGCGGACGGCATTCCCGAGGGCGCGGCCGCATCGCCTGGGAGCACCATCGGCGAAAGCATGAGCGCCTCAGCCAATGCCAACGCCAATGCCAATGCCAACGCGGCCAGCTATCTCGGCAACCTCAACGCCGCGCACGCCTCTTCGACAGCGCTGGCGCACGCCTCGCCGAAATCGATCGTCGGCGCCATCGCCACCTACAAGAGCGCGACGATTGCGGCCCAGGCCGACGTCAACAAATACACGACGCTGGTCAGCCAGGATCAGGCCGCGGTCGCTGCCGCGCAGGCCAATCTGAATACGTTACAAAGCTCGGGAACGGCGACCCAGGACCAGATCAACGCCGCGGAGGCTGATTTGACGGCAGCCCAGCAGCAACTGACCGCCGATCAGGCGCAACTTGCCGCGGCGCAGGCCGAGATCACCGCGGCGCAGACTGCGCTGGCCTCCTCCAGCAACCGGCAGTTGACGCCGGACGTCGTCGCCCGGCTCAACGCGATGCTGGGCATCGGCTCGTAACGTTCGCCTCTTCCGGCACCTTGCAAAGTACAGCGCGGCTGCTTTCCGAAGCGGCCGCGTTTTTTTTGCAGCGCAACCCTTCAATCCCGTTCTGATACGACACCGGCGTTCCGGCACCCGGACATCTGGCAAACGCCACAATTTATCGGCGATATCGACTAAACTCATCGCCTCGATTGCAAGATCCTCTTAAAGCCCCGCGCCTAAAACATGCTTCAGAGCAGGGCTGCGGTCATGTGCATGGCATTTCAACTCCAAGAACTGGTTCGGCGATTTTTCCGGGCGCGCTCCGGAAACGTCGCGATGATTGCAACCTTGGCGCTGCCGGCGCTGATCGGATTTTGCGGTTTCGGTGGCGATGTGTGCTACTGGTTCTATAGGCAGCGGGTCGTGCAGGCGGCTGCCGACATCGCGGCCTATAACGCCACCGTCGCGCTGCGCGGCGGTGCCTCGCAGGATACGGTCGACAAAGCCGCACTGAACGCCGCCGTTCAGAACGGCTGGCAAAGCGCCATCGGCACGATCACCGTCAACACGCCGCCCACTTCCGGCACGCATCAGGACGCGCAGTCCGTCGAGGTGCTGCTGACCGAAAACGAGCCCCGGTTCTTCACCACGTTGTTCTACAAGGACCGGGTGCCGGAAAATACGCGGGCCGTCGCCACCTTCGTCTACGCGACGAACGCCTGCATGCTGTCGCTCGACAAGAACGCCTCGGGCGCCATGACCTTCTGGGGCAATGCCTCTGCCGACTTCACCGATTGCAATGTGGTTTCGAATTCCCTGGCCAGCGATTCGTTCAAGCTTGGCGGTGCCGCGAACGTCACCACCCCCTGCGTTCGCACTGCGGGCGGTGACGAGGTCAGCGCCACGCTCGACATGACGAGTTGCGGCAACGTCGTCACCAACGCGCCCCTTTCGAACGATCCGTACAGCTCTGTCCCGCCGCCGCCGATCCCCGAGGACTGCACGACGCCGCCGCCCGGCGGCCAGTACAGCCCCGGAAAATATTGCAACGGCCTGGCCCTCAACAGCACCGCGAACTTCGCGCCCGGTGTCTATGTCATCGATGGCGGCACGCTGAAGATCAACGCCAATGCCGATGTCACCGGTTCCGGCGTCATGTTCTACCTCACCGATGGTGCAACCCTCTCCTTCAACGGCAATGCGACGATCAACTTGACCGCCGCGACGAGCGGAACCTACACGGGACTGCTGTTCTACGGAAACCGCGCGCAGGGCTACGCGACCAACACCATCAACGGCAACGCTTCATCGTCTCTCACCGGCGCGGTCTACTTCCCCAGCCAGGAGGTGCGTTTCCTCGGCGATTTCAGCGGAACAAACGGCTGTTCGCAGGTGGTCGCCGATACGATCTACTATACCGGTTCGGGAACGTTCCAGACCAATTGCCAGGGCACGGGCATGGCGACGATCAGCGTGCCCGGCGCGGTGACGCTGGTGGAATAAGGGGGCGAGATGAGAACGACGACTGCAGTACAGACGCGCCGCTCGATGATGGTATTTCCGGTCCTTGCGCGCCGCCTCCGGCGCTGCGGGCGGGAATGTGCGAGGCGCGCAGGGCCGCTGCTGCGCTCGCGCTCGGGAACCTCCGCAGTCGAATTTTCGCTGCTCGCGCCGGCTTTCGCCACGATCGTCCTCGGCATCAGCCAGGTGAGCGACCTGGCGGTTGGCGCCACGCACATGCAGGCGGCAGTGCGCACCAGCATTCAGTACGGTCTCGACGGCGGAACGGATATGACAGCGGGCGCGCAACTCGGGCTTGCCGCCTGGCAGAACAAGCCTGGCAATGCCACGCTGATGGTTTCGGAATACTGCACCTGCAACGGCACCACGACGGTCTGCACGCAGACCTGCAGCGACGGCGCCGTTCCGAACGAATTCGTTACGGCCACGGCGGCGGCGCGCCTGGGCGGCACGATCTATTACGCCGACAAGATGCTGACCGAAACGGCGAGAGTGCGATGACCGGGCGCCGATTCGCGTGGCAAAGGTTCAGCAGGGATGCCGGCGGCGCGGCGGCGGTGGAATTTGCGCTGGTCAGCGTGGCGTTCTTTTCGCTGCTGTTCGGCATCATATTTCTCGCGATTTTCCTTTATACCAATGCGACCCTGCAATGGGCGATATCGCGGGCGGCACGGCTGCCGGAGATCGATGCCGCCGTGTCCCAGAGCCAGATCACCCAGGCAATCGACAAAGACCTGTCGACCGCGGGCATCACCGATGCCAGTGTAACGTATAGTGTGTCGCAATCCGGTGGCGCGACGATCGGAACCATCTCGGCGAGCTTCGACCGGACCTATTCGGTTCCCCTGATCGACACCTTCAACCTTCATTATTCGGCGACAACATCAGTTCCGCTGGCCAGCTAGACGCGCGACGGCAAGGCCGTTAACAACCCGACGCAGGAGATGCGCACCAGCTCTTGACGTTCATGCGGCGAAGGATTTTCCGCTGGTTTCTTGCGCAATGCCGGCTTTTTCCAGCATTTCCACCAGTTCGGCTTTGGCTTCATCGGGCGCGGGCACCGTATCGCCGCGCGAAACGTGGGCGACATAATCGGCCAGGAAGTTCGGCTTGGCCATGTGCGAAAGGATGAAATCCTGCGCCCGCGCGGCGAGGCGGCCCTGGGTCAGCACGCCAGTGTTGCAGAGCTTGAGGACGGTCAGAACCTTCTCGACATGGCTTGCCGGCCGCATGGCGATGGTGTCGAGCAGCCGGGCGCGCGTTTCGACGTCGCCGGCGATCTTGTCCAGCGTCTGGGCGATCTCGCTTTTCTGGTTGTCCTGCAGGCTTGATCCCAGCACTTGCATCTGCAGTGCAGCCAGCCGTTTCAACCGCGACAGCACCGGCTTGTCGCTGCTGTGGAAGAAATTGGCGAATGCCGCCGAGCTGACGATGGGCGTGATCGCAGTGGCCAGCTGGCGCTTGTTCTCGGCGCCGATGATGGCCTTTTCGATGAGCAGAAGCTTTTCCAGCTTGTCGTCCGGCGTCGTGACGGTTTCCAGGAAGCGCGCCAGCGCTTCATAGGTGACCAGCCGGCGGGACCGCATGGTGAAGGCGGCGATCAGATCGTCGTGGCTCAGGTATTTTCCCTGCCCCAGCACCAGCTTGTTGGCGATACGCTTGAGCATGGCGATCTCTTCGAGCAGCGCCTCTTCCTGCAGCCGCCGGATACTCCGCAGTTCCGCCATGATGCGGTTGGCGATGGCAGTCCGCGCCGAGGGCAGATTGTCGGCGGCGAAGTGACGGGTGAGGACGGTGAGACCGTTGCGCGGTTCAGCATCCGGGCGCGGCTGGCCCAGGAACAGATGGATCAGCGTGGTCAGCGCGTCGCCCAGATTGTCATGCGCTCCGATCAATTCGTGCAGCGCAGCGGAGCCACCGAGGATTTCGGCGGTGATGCCGTCAACGGCGCCAAGCAGCAGCATCGCCCCCGGGCTTTCGTCCGTAGCCTCTTCCATGATCGCGAGCAGGCGGACGAGCTTTTCCTCCCAGCCCCTGGCGTCGGCCAGATGGCGGGCGACGGTGCCGTTCAGCACATAGGCGCCGTCGCTTTCGTTGGCCAGCTTGTCGGCCAGCGCGCGGAAGCCGCCGGCGCTGACGTCCGGGAAGTGATTTCGCCGCTCGTCGCGATAAACCCGGTGGATCGCCTTGGTAACGAGTTCGTTCAGATCCTTGATGATCTGCTGTACCGGCTTCTTGGTTGAGGAAGCCTGCGCCACCGCAACCTTCTGAATAGCATGCTGGTAAACCGTGCCGGTGGCCTCAAATTTCTCCAGCGCGTCGGCGCGGTGGATCAACTCGGTCACGGTCAGCTTCTGCCGCGCCAGATAATCGCTGAGCAGCCGCGCCATCGTGGCGCGCGCGTGGTAGGAATAAAGATCGTCCGGCTTGAAGCAGGGCAGGGCATTGGGAACGTCTTCGGCGGCCGGGTCGACCTTGGCCTTGTTGTGGCCATCCTCGAAGATCTTGAGTGTCAGATAATCGCCGGTTTCGGAATTGTAGGTTTCCTTGACCACCTTCACGCCGGTGGCCTGGCCCTCGGCCATCAGCGCCTGTGCCATCGCCAGGGCGCCATCGCGGCGGGAGGCAACGTCGTGCAATTTCCAGCCGCCGCGGGCACCGTGTCGGGCGAAGATTTCGAAATGGACTTCCTGCTGCGCCATTGCGGCCGGCCCCTGCGGGTGCTCGTCGGCCGCCAGTATCCCGGCACGACCTTTAAACCGCGGTTAAGGCTGGGGATTTTCGAAGAGCCGGTGGTGTGACAGATCATGGTGGCGCGCGGCGGGTCCGCACAGGGCGCAGGCCGGGTCCGGCTTCACCGCGATGGTGCGAAATCGCGTGGCCAAGGCGTCATAGACCAGCAGGCGTCCGGCCATGCTCTGGCCGATGCCGAGGATTTCCTTGAGCACCTCCAGCGCCTGCAGCGTGCCCATGACGCCGGCGGCGGCCCCCAGCACGCCCGTCTCCGAGCAGGAGGGCGCCGTGCCGGGCGGCGGCGGCTCGGGGAAGATGCAGCGGTAGCAGGGAAATGTCCCGGATTTGTCATGGGCTTTGAAAGTGGCGAGCTGGCCGTCGAACTCGGTAACCGCGGCGGAAACCAGGGGGCGCTTGCTGAGATAACAGGCATCGTTAATCAGGAACCGGGTGGCGAAATTGTCCGAACCGTCGGCCACAATGTCGTAACCGGAGATGAGGTCGAGCGCATTGTCCGCCGTCAGGCGCAGGGAGTGGGCGACAACTTTCACCCCGGGATTGATGGCTGATACCGCATCGCGGGCCGACTCCACCTTGAGCCGGCCGATATCTTGCGTCCGGTGGGCGATCTGCCGCTGCAGGTTGGAGAGCGACACCGTATCGAAATCGATCACGCCGATGGTTCCCACCCCGGCGGCGGCGAGATAGAGGATCACCGGGCTGCCCAGGCCGCCGGCCCCCACCACCAGCACACGGGCAGCCCGCAGCCTGGCTTGGCCCGGCCCCCCCACCTCGCGCAGCACGATGTGCCGGGCGTAGCGGTCGAGGTC
Source organism: Alphaproteobacteria bacterium (assembly GCA_018971835.1). Lineage (GTDB taxonomy): Bacteria > Pseudomonadota > Alphaproteobacteria > Micropepsales > Micropepsaceae > Rhizomicrobium. Next base: position 14,928 of record JAGWZW010000042.1, on the reverse strand, counting down.
TTCGTCGGAGAGTGCCATGTCTGGCTCTTATCGCAGCCTGTCCTCCGGCGGAAGAGTGCGCGCGCGAGAAAGGGCAGTTCCGCGGCGTTTGGTCATGAGATAATCCCCCACGAAACCTTGCCTTTTTCTGTGAAGAGTGTAGGTGGTTTGCCCGCACGCGATCGACTGCTTAGGATACCTCCTGCGCCAAGGATAAAGGGCCGGGTCGCGGCCGTACGACCGGACGGACCGGCGGGGAAGACATATTCTTTAGGAGTGACCATGTCTGAGGATGGGCGGCACCCGAGCGCCTATGGCCTTGAAAATCAGGGCTTCCGCAATTTGAAAGCAGTGCATTGGAACCTGGCCGCACCGGCGCTCTATGAGCGCACCGTGGCGCGCGGCGAAGGCGGGGTAGCCAAGGGCGGGCCGATCGTGGTCCTCACCGGCCAACACACCGGCCGTTCGGCGTCCGACAAGTTCGTCGTGAAGGACGCGAACAGCGAATCCCAGGTCTGGTGGGATAACAACAAGGCCATGAGCCCGGCGCATTTCGATGCGCTGTTCGCCTCGATGATGGCTTATGCCCAGGGCCGCGAGCTGTTCGTGCAGGATCTGTTCGGCGGCGCCGATCCGGTGCATCGCCTGCCGGTGCGCGTGGTCACGGAGCTGGCGTGGCATTCGCTCTTCATCCAGCACCTGCTGATCGAGCCGACCGCGGCGGAGCGTGACGGCTTCCTGCCGGAATTCACCATCGTCGATCTGCCCGGCTTCCATGCCGATCCGGCTGTGCATGGCTGCGCCACCGGCACGGTGATTGCCGTGAACTTCACCCGGAAGATCGTGCTGATCGGCGGCACTTCCTATGCCGGTGAGATCAAGAAGTCGGTCTTCACTATCCTCAATTACCTGCTGCCGCCCAGGCGCGTGATGCCGATGCACTGTTCGGCCAATGTCGGCACCTCGCGCGAGTCCGCGATCTTCTTCGGCCTCTCCGGCACCGGCAAGACCACGCTCTCCGCTGATGCCAGCCGCACGCTGATCGGCGACGACGAGCACGGCTGGAGCGAGAGCGGCGTCTTCAATTTCGAAGGTGGCTGCTACGCCAAGGTCATCAAGCTTTCGCCCGAGGCCGAGCCGGAAATCTACGCCACTACGCGCCGCTTCGGCACCGTGCTCGAAAACGTCGTGATGGATGCGGGCACGCGCGAACTCGACCTGGATGACGGCCGCTACACCGAGAACACCCGCGCCGCCTATCCGATCAACTTCATCCCGAACGCCTCCACCACGGGTTCGGCCGGCCATCCCAAGAACGTCATCATGCTGACGGCCGACGCCTTCGGCGTGCTGCCGCCCATCGCTAAGCTGACGCCGAGCCAGGCGATGTACCACTTCCTCTCGGGCTTCACCGCCAAGGTCGCGGGCACCGAGAAGGGCCTGGGCAAGGAGCCGCAGCCGACTTTCTCCACCTGTTTCGGGGCGCCCTTCATGCCGCGCCATCCTACCGAGTACGGTAACCTGCTGCGCGATCTGATCGGCCAGCACGGCTCGGATTGCTGGCTGGTGAACACCGGCTGGACCGGCGGCGCCTTCGGCGTGGGCTCCCGCATGCCGATCAAGGCGACGCGCGCGCTGCTCTCCGCCGCGCTCGACGGTACGCTGGCCAATGCCGAGATGCGCGTCGATCCTTATTTCGGCTTCCGCGTGCCGGTGGACGTGCCGGGCGTGGATTCGAAAATCCTCAACCCGCGCGACACCTGGGCCGACAAGGGCGCCTACGATGCGCAGGCAAGGAAGCTGGTCGGCATGTTCCGCGACAACTTCAAGATCTTCGAAGCCCATGTCGGCGCCGATGTCCTGAAGGCCGCACCGCAGCTCGCCCAGGCGGCGGAGTGATGGCAGCGGGATAACAGCGCCAACATTGCATGAAATGCAGGGGCCCGTGCGAGAGCGCGGGCCTTTTGCGTTTTGGCGCGTGTTGGCGCAACATCGGCTCCCGCCATTTCTGGGAGGAGTTCATGGAAAAGCGCAGGCTCGGCAATTCCGATCTGATGATCGCGCCCTTGATGTTCGGCGGCAACGTCTTTGGCTGGACGGCGGACGAGAAGGCGAGCTTCGAAATCCTCGACGCCTTCGTCGATGCCGGGTTCAATGCCGTCGACACGGCCGACGTCTATTCGCTCTGGGTGCCTGGCCACCAGGGCGGCGAATCCGAAACCGTGCTGGGCAAGTGGTTCGCCGCGCGGGGGCGCCGCGACCAGGTGGTGCTTGCCACCAAGGTCGGCATGCTGTCTGTCGATGGCGACAAGGGCGGGCTGTCCAAGGCGCATATCGAGAAGGCGGTCGAGGCCTCGCTTAAGCGCCTGCAGACCGACTACATCGATCTCTACTTCGCCCATCGCGACGACGAGGCGACGCCGCTGGAGGAAACGCTGGAAGCCTTTGCCGCGCTCAAGCGGGCCGGCAAGGTGCGCGCGCTGGGCGCTTCCAACTACACGGCGGCGCGCCTGAAAGAGGCGCTGGCTGTCAGCAAGAAACACGGCCTGCCGCGCTACGAGGTGCTGCAGCCGCTCTACAATCTCTACGACCGCGCCGATTTCGAGGACGATCTGGAAGCGGCGTGCACCAAAAACGAGATCGGCGTGGTGCCCTATTATGCGCTGGCCTCGGGCTTCCTCTCCGGCAAGTACAGGAGCGGTGGCGATGCCAAGAAAAGCCCGCGCGGCCAGATGGTGGTGCAGAAATACCTGAACGATCGCGGCCGGAAGATTCTGGCGGCGCTGGACAGCGTGGCCGTGCGGCTGAAGGCCACGCCCGCGCAGGTGGCGCTCGCCTGGCTGGTTGCCAAGCCGGCCGTCACCGCGCCCATCGTCAGCGCCACCAGCGTGGCACAGCTGAACGACATCCTGGCCGCCGCGCGCCTTTCGCTCGATGCGGACGCGATGGCGGAACTGGACGCGGCCAGCGCGAATTAAAACTCGCTGAACTCGTTCATGGTGTCGGAGTTGAACGCCACCTTGCGCTGGGTCAGGTTGACGTTCCAGGAGGCGAGGTCCGCCTGGCTGCGCGGGAAGCGCAACCGCTTCAGCATCGAGCCGACCGAATAGAACTCGCGCTGGATCTTCTGCACCTGCGCGATCAGTTCCTCGCCGCTCATGTTCCTGGGCCGGATATGGCAGGTGACGCCGGCCCAGCGCTCCATGTTCTCTTCGTCGAGGATGCGCCCGTCGTGCTTCATGCGGTCGTAGAGTGGCGTGCCGCGCAGTGGCGCCATCAGGTTGAAATAGGCGGCGGGCACCTTGTGCTTCTTGAGGAAGGCGAGCGTGGCGGGGAAAGTGGTTTCGTCGTCGTCGTCGGTGCCGAGCACGAAGTTGAACGAGTAGCTGATGTTGCGGGAATTGAGGTTCTCGATCATCTCCTCGTAGCTCTGCGAGCGGTTGAACTCCTTGTGCATGGTTTTGAGCGAGGTCTGCGAAATGCTTTCGAGCCCCATGTTGACGTGCAACAGGCCCGAGCGCTTGGCGAGGTCGAGGAATTGCGCATCCAGACAGAAGCGCGGCGAGAACAGCGCCGACCAGCGGATTTTCAGTGGGATCAGCGCTTCCAAGAGTTCCATCGTGCGCGTCTTGTGGCCGACGAACTGGCTGGCGGCGAAGAAGATGTGACGGCCGCCGCATTTCCGGATTTCTTCGACCACCTCCTCCACCGGCCGGTCGCGATAGCCGTAGTCGCCGTTGAGCCGCCGCTCGGCGCAGAAATCACAGGTGTAGGGGCAGCCGCGCGATTGCTGGATCACGTAAGGCGCATAGAAGGCGTAGTCCTTCGGCTTGAGCAGATCCCAGCGCGGCGTGGGCATGGCCTGGAGGCTGGCGATGCTGTCGCGGCGGTAGAACCGCCGGAGCCGCCCGGCCGCGGCATCGTCCAGCATCTGCGGGAAAACCTCTTCGCCCTCGCCAATGCAGACGCCGTCGGCATGGTCAGCCATTTCCTCGTAATAGAAGGTGGCGTGCGGCCCGCCCATCAGCACGGGGATGTTGCGCGCGCGGAAGCGGTCCGCGATCTCGAAGGCGCGTAGCGAGGTCACGGTGCGCACGGTGATGGCCACTGCGTCGGCGCGGATGTTGTAGTCCGGTTCCTCGATGGCGTCGTCGATCAGTTCGACGTCCCACTCCTTGGGCGCCAGCGCGGCCAGATAGGGCATGACGGCGCCCACAAGCTTGCGCTTGCGAATGCGAAGCGGGCGCCGATCGTTTGGCGCACGATACGTGGCAGCCTGAATCACGAGAAGTTTCGGCATGGATATGCTGCAGCAAAGCGGAAGAGAGATGCAGACTAGCCGCCGACAGAAAATGTCATCCTTGATGCAGGTCAATATTACGCGCAACCAATGTTGCCGCAGTTGGCCGTCAGCGCGCGCGATAGACCCAGACGCGCGCCGGCGGGATATTGGCCCACACCAGCGCCGTGCGCTCCACGCTGAATTCTGCGCCTTCGGGCACTGGCGGCATCAGGCCATAAGAGAACTGCACGAAAGGTGCGCCGGGCCTGAGCTGCGCCAGCGCGCCAGCAATCAGGCCGCGGCGCGATGCCATCGGCCAGTTGAGCAGCGGCAGGCCCGAAACCACGCCGGCAAAAGGCTGGTCCTTGGCGTGGCCCAGCGTCTCCCGGAGATTGAAGGCATCCCCTTCGATGATGTTCACGCCGGGGCAGCGCGCCGCAACGCGGGCCACAAAATCGGGATCGTATTCGATGGCGGTGATGCGCCCGGGCGCGATACCGCGTTCGATCAAGGCTTCGGTGACGACGCCGGTGCCGGGGCCCAGCTCCAGGATCGGGCCGGGCATGGCGGGATCGATCTCGCGCGCAATGGCCCGCGCCAACACCGGGCTAGAAGGCGCGATGGCGCCCACGCCCTTGGGGCTCGCAAGCAAGCCGCGCAGAAAGTCCCAATGTTCGGCGAGCGCGTTGGCGCCGCTTTTGCTGGCCATGATGTACCTCCAACGGGCAAACTATAGGCCGATCGTCCGCCGTAACGCCAGTGCTGCAAGTATGCGCGCTGCCGGGTTGTGCTATTCGTGCCTGAGCGCTTCGATGGGGTCGAGGCGCGCCGCCCGCCGCGCCGGGAAGTAACCGAAGCCCACGCCCACCGCCGCCGAGAACAGCACCGCGATCGCGACGACGCTGGGCTCGAAGACAAAGGGCAGGTGCAGAAAATGTGCGCCGACGGCCGAACCCGTCAGCCCCAGCGCGATGCCGATAACGCCGCCAAAGCCGCTCATCACCACCGCCTCGATCAGGAATTGCAGCAAGACGTCACGCGCGCGCGCGCCGATGGCGAGTCTTATGCCGATCTCGCGCGTACGCTCGGTCACCGATACCAGCATGATGTTCATGATGCCGATGCCGCCGACCAGCAGGCTGACCGCCGCCACCGCGGAAAGAAAGGCAGTGAGGATCGCAGTGGTGCTTTCCACCATGCGCGTGACCTCGGCCATGTCACTAACCTGAAAATCGTCGGCAGCGCCTTCGCCGATGTGGCGGCGCTCGCGCATCAGCTTCTCCACGGCGGCCTTGGCGGTTTCGGTGTCGGAGGCGTGTGTCGCCGAAATCCAGATCATGCCGACATCGGTATTGCCGGCAATGCGTCGCTGCACGGCGCGGATCGGCATGACGATGAGATCGTCCTGATCCTGGCCAAAGGTGGATTTGCCTTTCGGCGCCAGAAGCCCGACCACGTCGCATGAAATCTTGCCGACGCGGATTTTCGCATCCAGCGGATCCTGCGCGCCGAACAGATCCTCGCGCACCGTTTCGCCCAGAATGCACACCGCCTTGCCGGCGCGCTCCTCGGTGACAGTGAAGATGCGCCCCTCGGTCAGCGGCCATTCACGCGCAGTGAAGAAGGCATTGCTAGTGCCGGTGGCCTGAGTGGTGCGGCTTCTGTTGCCATTTACCGCGACGACGGAATCCTGCACCATCGGCGCTATGGCGGAGAGCCCCGGCACCTCGCGGGCGATGGCATCGGCATCACCCAGGTCGAAAGGCGGGGCGGTGGTCAGCGTGCCCGGCTTGCGCTGGCCCGGCACCACGATCAGCAGATTGCGGCCCATCGAGGCGATGTCGGCAGTCACGCTTTTGGTGGCGCCTGAGCCCAGCGTCACCATCGCGATCACGGCGCCTACGCCGATGACGATGCCCAGCGTCGTCAGCCCCGCGCGCATCAAATTGTTGCGGATTTCGCGCAGCGCGAGCAGGAAGGCGTTGGCGATCATGCGCGCGCCTCGCCGGTAGCGACATTCCCCGTATCGGATTCGATGTGGCCGTCGCGGAAGCGGATCTGGCGCCGGGCGTATTTGGCGATGTCTTCCTCGTGCGTGACGAGTACCACGGTGATGCCGCGCCCGCGGTTGAGGCGCGTAAACAGGTCCATCACTTCATAGCTGGTTTTCGAATCGAGATTGCCGGTGGGCTCATCGGCGAAGATCACCGAAGGCTCGGTAACCAGCGCGCGGGCGATGGCCACGCGTTGCTGCTGGCCGCCGGAAAGTTCGGCGCCGGTATGGCCGCCGCGCTCGGCCAGGCCCACTTGCCTGAGCGCCTCCCTGGCGCGTTCGTGGCGCTCGGCGCGCGGCATGCCGCGATAGAGCAGCGGCAGCTCGACGTTCTCCAGCGCCGTGGTGCGCTTCAGCAGGTTGAAGCCCTGGAACACGAAGCCGAGATAATAGCGGCGCAGCAATGCACGCTGGTCGCGGTCCAGCTCGCCCACGTCTGCGCCGCGGAAATAGTAATGACCTTCGCTCGGCGTATCGAGGCAGCCCAGAATGTTCATGAAGGTCGATTTGCCAGAGCCTGAAGGCCCCATGATCGCGGTAAATTCACCGTCGTTGATCGTAACGTTGATTCCCGCCAGCGCCGCCACGCGCGCCGCGCCTTCCCCGTAGATCTTCTTCACGCCCTGCAGCGCGATGAGTGGGGGGCTGCTCATTCGCTTTGCGCATCCGCCTTCTTGATGTCGGTGGCGACGAGATCGCCCGGCGCGATATCTCCGGAGAGCACCTGCGTCTGGTGGCCGTCGCTGGCGCCGAGCTTCAGGTCGCGCGCTGAAAGCACGCCGGCCTTCAGCACCCAGACGCGGCCCCAGGTGACGCCGTTCACCGGGGCGGGCGGTTTCGGTGCCTTGTCGGCGACGATCTTGTCCGGCGTGAAGCGCAAGGCGCCGTTTGGCACCAGGAGCGTGTTGCTGTAGCTGCCCACCAGGATGTTGGCAGTCGCGGTCATGCCGGGCTTTAGCAGGCCGTTCTTGTTGTCGACCATCAGCACGCCCTGATAGGTGACCACGCCGTTGACGGTCTTGGGCGAGTTGCGCACCGACACCAGATCGGCGTTGAAGCTGCGCGACGGATAGGCATCGACGGTGAAGCTCGCCTGCTGCCCGGCATGGACCTGGCCGACATCGGCTTCGTCGATATCCACGTCCAGCTCCATGCGCGAAAGATCGCTGGCCAGCGTGAACAGCACCGGCGTCTGCAGCGCGGCGATCACGGTCTGGCCGGCGCTCACCTTGCGGTCCAGCACCAACCCGTCGATTGGCGAGCGGATGGTCGTCTTGGACAATTGCGTCTGGTACTGGTCCACCTGCGCCTTGCCGAGCGCGACGTTGGCCTTGGCGCGCGCCAGATCGGCGATGGCGCCGTCCAGCGTCTGCTTCGAGATGCCGTTGATCGCCATCAGGCCGCGATAGCGTTTCAGCGTCAGTGTATCCTGCACCACGGTGGCTTCGGCCTGCGCCAGCGTTGCCTTGGCCTGATCGAGCTGGGCGGTGATCTGGTCGGTATTGATCTGTGCCAGCACCTCGCCCCTTGTGACATGGTCGTTATAATCGACGTTGACGGCATCGAGCCGGCCGGAGACTTCGGCGCCCACATCCACCTGGTCGCGCGGCGCCAGCGTGCCCGTGGCGCTGACGATGATGGAGAGCGGCCCGCGCACGGCCTTCTGGGTGACGTATTGCGGGGCGCTGGCGCCGCCGAAGATCAGCCGCAGGACAACGGCCAGGGCCAGCACGCCACCGCCGAGGAGCCACCATTTGCGGCGGCGCCACCAGCTTTTCCCGGCGTGGCGGCCAATGGCCAGCCTCGCGGTCATTTCGTCGTCGGGCCTAGGGGGATTCGGGCTGTCGTTCACGCGCTTGTCCGGGGCGGAGCGGTGGCGGGGCTTTCCGGTATGTCGGTGCCCGTGCCGGCAGCGTCAAGCCTGGTGCGACGATTTTGGATCGCCTTTATGTTTAACGCGGGTTAACCTTTTGGCTCTAGAGCTGAACGGTTCCAAAACAAGCGGCGTCCGTGATGGCCCGGCCACCCAAGATCACTCCCAAAGCGCGGGAACGGCTGGACTACGTCGCGGCCGGCGGCGGCGTGGCGCCGCCCCCGCCGCCTACACCTCCCCCGCAAAGGCCGAAAAAGAGCGTCACCTGGCCCTATGTGCTGATTCTGTTGGCGGCCTGGGCCCTGATCTTCGGCGCGGTAGGCTATTCGCGCTGGATTTCCACCCTGCCGGATACGCGTGACCTGCTGGCCCGTGGCCCGTCGCATGACATCACGGTCCTCGACGACACGGGGCGTCTGATCGCCCGCAGCGGCCTGACGCAGGGCCAGATGGTGCAGGCCGAGTCCCTCCCGGCCTATGTGCCCAATGCCTTCATTGCCATCGAGGACCGGCGGTTCCGCTACAATATCGGCATCGACCCCATCGGTATGGTGCGGGCGGCCTATGAAAACGCCGTGGCCGGCCATGTGGTGCAGGGCGGCTCGACCATCACCCAGCAGCTCGCCAAGAACCTGTTCCTGACGCCAGCCCGCACCTTCGATCGCAAGGTGCAGGAGGTGCTGCTCGCGCTCTATCTGGAGTCGCGTTACTCGAAGAACCAGATCCTCACGCTCTATCTCAACCGCGTCTATTTCGGCGCCGGCGTGTACGGCATCGAGGCGGCGTCCGAGCGCTTCTTCGGCAAGCCCGCCGCCAGGCTGACGCTGACTGAAGCGGCGATGCTGGCCGGCAGCGTCAAGGCGCCGGCGCGCTTCAACCCGCTGAGCGATGCGGATGCCTCGATGGGACGTGCCGATGTGGTGCTGGCGGCGATGGCCGATTGCGGCTTCATCACCGCTGCACAGGAAGCGGACGCGCGCGATACCCGCCCGCGCGTGGTGCGCAAGACCGGCACACCAGGCTCGGGTTATTTCGCGGACTGGGTGATCGCGCAGCTTCCCGATCTCATCGGCGATATCTCCGGACCGGTGATCGTGCACACCACCTTCGATCTGGATCTGCAGGCCAAGGCCGAACGCGCCGTGGCGCAGGGGCTGGCACAGGAAGGCCCCAAGCTGAACGCCAGCGAGGCGGCGCTGGTGGCACTCTCGCCCGACGGCGCGGTGCGGGCGATGGTGGGCGGGCGCGATTATGCGCAGAGCCCCTTCAACCGCGCCACCGACGGTTCGCGCCAGCCCGGCTCGGCCTTCAAGGCGTTCCTTTATCTCACCGCCTTCGAGCACGGCCGCAAGCCTTCCGACACGCTGGTAGACGGCCCGGTGGATTTCCACGGCTGGAAGCCGGTCGATTACGAAGGCAAGTTCGAAGGGGCGATGACGCTGACCGAAGCCTTTGCCAAATCGTCCAACACCGTGGCTGCGCAGCTCATCGAGCAGGTGGGGCCGCAGGCCGTGGTGAAAACGGCGCGGCGCCTGGGTATCTCTTCGCCGCTTCAGGCCGTGCCATCGCTGGCGCTGGGCACCTCGGACGTGACGCCGCTCGAACTGACCTCCGCCTATGCCAGCTTCGCCAATGCCGGCGATGGCGTTGTCGCCTACGGCATCGCGCGCGTCGTCACGCCGTCGGGCAAGGTGCTCTACGCGCACCGGAACGATGGGCTGGGGCGCGTGATGTCGGACAGCGATCTGGCGGACATGACCGAAGTGATGCAGGCCACCGTGGCCGAAGGCACCGGCCGCGCCGCACGCCTCGACGAGCGGCCGAGCGCCGGCAAGACGGGCACCACGCAGGATTATCACGATGCCTGGTTCGTCGGCTTCACGGCAGATTACGTCACCGGGGTGTGGATCGGCAACGACGACAACGCGCCCATGCACAAGGCGGTCGGTGGCGGCCTGCCGGCGCACATCTTCCACGCCTTCATGGAAGCGGCGGAGGAGGGGCTACCCGTGCGTCCGCTGTCCGGTCAGGCGCTGGTCGCGGCGGTAGCGCCCGCGCACCTTGCTCCGGCCGCCGCTGCGGCCAGCGCCCAGGCCAGCGCGCCACCGCCCGAAACCAAACCCACCACTATCGAAGACATCCTCAACAGCCTCTTCGGCGGCGGCACCTAAACGCGCACGAAGCTGAAATAGCTCGGCTGTCCGCGAATGGCCTTGGCTTCGTAGCGTGTCTGCGGCCAATCGGCGGGACGCTGGCGCCAGTCGCCGGCGCGCTTTGCCGTCCATTGAAATTGCGGATGCGCAATCATCCGTTCCAGGGCCCAAACCAGATAACCGGGATCGTCGGTGGCGAAGCGCAGCTCGGCGCCCGGCTTCATCACGCGCGCCAAAGCGTCGAGCATTTCGCTCTGGATGAAGCGGCGCTTGCGATGGCGCGTCTTCGGCCAGGGATCTGGAAACAGGATCATCACCTTGCCGAGGCTGCCATCCGGCAACGCGTCGATGATGTCGCGTGCATCGCCGGCATGGAGGCGGATTCGACCCAAGATACCCTCTCCCCCGGCGGGGGAGAGGGAAGATGTGTGGGAATCAATTCGCGACAACAGCTTGGCCACGCCGTTGATGAAGGGCTCAGCGCCGATCAGCCCGACTTCGGGATGCGCCATCGCCAGCGCGTGCAGGTGTTCGCCCGCGCCGAAGCCGACTTCGAGCCACACCTCGGACACCGGCGTGGAAAAATACTCGCGCGGGTTCTTGTTTTTCTCGATCTTCAACGCGAGCAGCGGCAGCAGGGTGTCGAGCAGCTCGGCCTGCCGCCCGCGCAGCTTGGGGCCCTTGCGCCGCCCGTAGAGCAGGCGGCGCTGGCGTTCGGGATGCGGCACGTCCTCAGGAATCAGAAAGCGCCCTTGAGCTGGCTGACGAGGTCGGTCTTCTCCCAGGAGAAGCCGCCGTCCGCGTCCGGTGTGCGGCCGAAATGGCCATAGGCCGCAGTGCGCGCATAGATCGGCTTGAGCAAGCCCAGATGCTCGCGAATGCCGCGCGGCTTCAGGCTCATGAGCTGCGGCAGGATCTCTTCCAGCTTCGCTTCATCGACTTTGCCGGTACCGTGCGTATCGACGTAGACGGACAAGGGATCGGACACGCCGATGGCATAGGCGAGCTGGATGGTGCAGCGCTCGGCCAGGCCCGCGGCCACCACGTTCTTGGCCAGATAGCGCGCGGCATAGGCGGCGGAGCGGTCCACCTTGGTCGAATCCTTGCCCGAGAAGGCGCCGCCGCCGTGAGGCGCCGCGCCGCCATAGGTGTCGACGATGATCTTGCGCCCGGTCAGGCCGCAGTCGCCGTCCGGCCCGCCCACCACGAAGGCGCCAGTCGGATTCACATGCCATACCGTCTTGGGCGTGATCAGGTCGCCCGGCAGTGCCTCGCGCACATAGGGCTCGATCACTTCGCGCACGTCGGCCGAGGTCATGTCGGCATCGAGATGCTGGGTGGAGACGACGATCTGCGTCACCCGCACCGGCTTGAAGTTCTCGTATTGCAGCGTCACCTGGCTCTTGGCGTCGGGGCCGAGCTTGGGCGCCTGGCCGGCGTGGCGGGCCTCGGCCATCAGCTTGAGGATGCGGTGGCTGAAGGCCAGCGGCGCCGGCATCAGCTCCGGCGTCTCGTTGCAGGCATAGCCGAACATGATGCCCTGATCGCCGGCGCCTTCATCCTTGTTGCCGGCGGCGTCCACGCCCTGGGCGATGTGGGGCGACTGGGCATGCAGCAGCACTTCGACATTGCAGGTCTTCCAGTGGAAGCCGTCCTGCTCGTAGCCGATATCGCGGATGGCGGCGCGTGCCGTCTCCTCGATCATCTCCGGCGTGATCTCCTTGGGGCCGCGGGTTTCACCGGCGATCACCACGCGGTTGGTGGTGGCCAGGGTCTCGGCGGCAACGCGGATCAGATTCGGCGCCATGCCGTGCTTGGGGCCGAACGAAAAGAACAGATCGACAACTTCGTCGGAGATACGGTCACAGACCTTGTCAGGATGTCCCTCGGACACGCTCTCGCTGGTGAAAAGATAGTTCGAACGAGACATATCAAGTTTCCTTTATATCCTGGACCGCGGCCGACTTTTGGCAATTCTCGGGCCCTGGGTCAACTGGCGGAACGAGAAATACCCGTTTTTTGGGGATTTCCGCGCCGGCAGCCAACGGTTAGCAACAAAATTGCCCGTGCCGAGTGGCCGTTTTCCTACAGGATGAACCGCGACAAATCCTGGTCCTTGGCCAGATTGTCCACCCGCGAATGAACGTAGCCCGCATCGATGGTAACGGTTTCGCCGCCCCTGTCGGTGGCGGCGAAGCTGATCTCGTCCAGCACCCGCTCCATCACGGTTTGCAGCCGCCGGGCGCCGATATTCTCGACGCTGGCATTGACCTGCGCGGCGATGTCGGCGATGGCGCCGATACCGTCTTCGGTGAAATGAAGGATCACGCCCTCCGTCTCCATCAGCGCCACATATTGTTTGATGAGGCTGGCTTCGGGCTCGGTGAGGATGCGCTGGAAGTCGTCGCGCGTCAGCGCCATCAACTCCACGCGGATCGGCAGCCGGCCCTGCAGTTCGGGCAGCAAATCCGAGGGCTTGGCGAGGTGGAACGCGCCGCTCGCGATGAACAGGATGTGATCTGTCTTCACCGTGCCGTGCTTGGTGGCGACGGAGGTGCCCTCGATCAGCGGCAGCAGGTCGCGTTGCACGCCCTCGCGGCTGACGTCGCCGCCGCCGCGCTGCTCGGAGCGGGCGCAGATCTTGTCGATCTCGTCGAGGAAGACGATGCCGTTATCCTCCACCGTCTCGATCGCCTCGCGGATGATGGCCTCGTTGTCGAGCAGCTTGTCGGCTTCCTCGGCCACCAGCGGATCGTGCGCGTCGGCCACCGTCAGCCGCCGCGGGCGCCCGCGCCCGCCGCCCAGCTTGCCGAAAATCTCGCCGAGGTTGAGAACGCCCACCTGCGCGCCCGGCATGCCGGGAATCTCGAAGGTCGGTGCGCCGGCGGCCTCGCGCATTTCCAGCTCGATTTCCTTGTCGTTCAGTTCACCCGCGCGCAAGCGTTTTCTGAAGCTGTCGCGGGTGGCCTGGCTGGCGTTGGTGCCGACCAGCGCGTCGAGCACGCGCTCCTCGGCCTGCGCCTCGGCCTTGGCTTCCACGTCCTTGCGCTTCTGCGCGCGCACCTGGGCGATGCCGACTTCCAAGAGATCCCGCACGATCTGCTCGACGTCGCGGCCGACATAGCCGACCTCGGTGAATTTGGTGGCTTCCACCTTGAGGAACGGCGCCTGCGCCAGCTTGGCGAGGCGGCGGGAGATTTCGGTCTTGCCCACGCCGGTGGGGCCGATCATCAGGATGTTTTTCGGCAGCACCTCGTCGCGCAGTTCGGGCTCAAGCTGCTGGCGGCGCCAGCGGTTGCGCAGCGCAATGGCGACGGCGCGCTTGGCGTGCGCCTGGCCGACGATGAAGCGGTCGAGTTCGGAAACGATTTCGCGGGGCGTGAAGAAATTGCTCATGAAACGGCGAGGCTTTCGAGCACGATGTTCTCGTTGGTGTAGATGCAGATGTCGGCGGCGATCTTCATGGCCTTGCGGGCGATAGCCTCGGCGGAAAGATCCAGATCGATCAGCGCCCGCGCCGCGGCCAGCGCATAGGGCCCGCCCGAGCCGATGCCGATGATGCCGTCCTCCGGCTCCACCACGTCGCCGGTACCCGAGAGGATCAGCGAGGTCTTGGCGTCGGCCACCGCCATCATGGCCTCAAGGCGGCGCAGGTAGCGGTCCGTCCGCCAGTCCTTGGCCAACTCCACGCAGGCCCGCGCGAGGTTGCCGGGGTGCTGGTCCAGCTTGGCCTCCAGCCGCTCGAACAGGGCGAAGGCGTCGGCCGTGGCCCCGGCAAACCCGGCGATCACGTCACCCTTGCCCAGCCGGCGGACCTTGCGGGCGTTGGATTTCATCACCGTGGCGCCCAGCGTCACCTGCCCGTCCCCGGCCACGACCACCTGCCCGCCCTTGCGCAGGCAAAGGATGGTGGTGGAGCGCCAGCGCGCTGTTTCGTTCTGATCCTTGGGGGCTTTCGCCATTTCCGCTTTAACCCTTGGCTGTTATACCTCGCCGCTGGACTCACATAGGGCCGCCCGATGCGCACCGCAACCGTCGAACGCAAGACGCGGGAAACTGAAATCTCCATATCGCTGGATCTGGACGGGTCGGGCGATGCCGATGTCGATACCGGCATCGGCTTCCTCGATCACATGCTGGAGAGCTTTGCCCGCCATTCGATGATCGACCTGAAGCTGCGCGCCCAGGGCGATCTGCATGTCGATTTCCACCACACTACCGAGGATACCGGCATCGTCATCGGCCAGGCGGTGAAGAAGGCGCTGGGCGATTTTTCCGGCATTTCCCGCTTCGGCTCGGCCCTCATCCCGATGGACGAGACGCTGACCCGCGCCGCGATCGACGTTTCGGGCCGGCCCTATCTGGTGTGGAAGGTGGCCATCCCCGCTCCCAAGCTGGGCGAGATGGACACCGAGCTGTTCAAGGAATGGTTTCAGGCCCTGGCCCAGAATGCCGGGCTGTGCCTGCATGTGGAGAACCTCTACGGCACCAACAGCCACCACATCGTGGAAAGCTGCTTCAAGGCGGTGGCGCGGGCGCTGCGCGCGGCTGTGGCGCCGGACGAGCGGCTGGAGGGCGGAGTGGCCTC
>JAGWZW010000132.1 GCA_018971835.1 Alphaproteobacteria bacterium | reverse complement strand
CCGAGCCACCGCGCAGACGAAGAACACATTGGAATTCCGGGGGAGGAAACAGTCATGATCGGCCATCGCGGCAAACAGAAGACATCGAAGCTCCGTGCAGCTCTGTTGATGGGCGCACCGGTTTACGCCATGGCGGCGCTGATGAGTGCGCCGCCGGCTCATGCACAAGCGGTAGACCAGATCGAAACCATCACGGTCACGGCTGAGAAGCGCAGCGAAAGCCTGCAGAACGTGCCACTGTCGATCGTGGCGGTGAGCGGCGATCAACTGCAGGCGTCCGGCGTGAACAACGCCACCCAGCTTCAGAAGATTGTGCCGGACCTGCAGATTTCGCAGGTGCCGCAGTCCGCTGGCGTCATTTTCCGCATCCGTGGCTTCGGCTCCGGCGCCAACGCTGCGATCGATTCCGACGTCGCCGCCTATCTCGACACCGCCTATATCCCGCGCCCCGGCGCCATCATCTCCAGCTTCCTGGATGTGAAGAGCGTGGAAGTGCTGCGCGGGCCACAGGGAACGCTGTTCGGTCGCAATGCGGCCATGGGTGCAATCTCGATCACCACCAATGCGCCCTCGTTCGATGGAAAATCGCTCGAGGCGTCCGTGGAAGGCGGCAATCACGACCTGATGTCGGCCGAGGCGGTCGCCAACCTGCCGGTGTCGGACGATTTCGCGCTGCGCCTGGCGGTGTCGGAGACTCATCATGGCGGATTCTACAAGAACCGCTTCGACGGCAAGAACTACGGCGCCACCGATACGCCCGTGGGCCGGCTTTCGGCCAAGTGGCAAGTCACGCCTGACCTGAGCTGGACGCTGCGTCTTGACGGGGCCCTGACCAACGGCGATGGCCTGCTGGCCATGGTGGTGGATACCGGTTCGGCCTCGGCGGCGCAGCTGGCGCATATGAACGCGGTGATCGGGATACTGGGCGGCACGCCGCCGACGCTCGCCAACCCGCCGTCCTTCACGCTCAACCAGCGGCTCGATCATCCCTATTTGCACGATGCACAATACGGCCTCACCAGCGACGTGAGCTGGTCCGTTCGTCCGGACATCACGCTGCGGCTGGTCGATACCTATCGCAACTGGTCGAACCGCCAGGGCGACGGCGACGTCGTCTGGACCACGCTCGATCTGCTGAACCGGCATGAAACCTTTGCCAGCAAGGCGCAGAGCCACGAACTGCAGATCATCTCGCCCAAGGGCGCGTTCCTCGGCCACAGGCTCGGCTTCACCGCGGGACTCTACTACTTCCAGGAAAGCTACTCGCTCAACGAAGTGCTCGATCTGGGCAGCCGGTTCTGCGCCGCGGTCTATGGTGCTGCGCATCCGGCCTTGGTCGCGCCCTGCATGAGCTTTCCCCAGACGGCGGCAACGGCCGCGCCGTTCCATCAGGATGCGGACAGCTTCGCCGGCTATTTCCAGCTCAACTATGCCATCCTGCCGGACCTTGAGCTGAATGTCGGCGCGCGCCAGACCTGGGACCACAAGACCGGCTCCTTCGTGCAGACCATCTATAATCCTTTCGTCGGGGCCGGCGTGCTGCGTGCGCCGGAGAACGATCCTTCGCTCAAGTTCGACGACAGCCGCCCGTCCTGGCTTGCCAACCTGTCCTGGCACGTCAATGACGACGTGATGGCGTTCCTCACCTATTCGACCGGCTACAAGTCAGGCGGCTTCAACTCGGCGCCCGGGGCCGTTCCGCCGCCGACGCGCACCTTCGGCTCCGAAATGGTGACCGATTACGAACTCGGCGTGAAGTCCATGTGGTGGAACCGGCGTATCCTGCTCAATGCCAATATTTTCAATACGGTGTTGAACAATTTTCAGGACCGCTCGTACAACGGCCTCAGCTTTGTCATCCGCAACGCCGGCACCGTGCGCTCGCGCGGGCTGGAGGTCGAAGGCCAGGTGCATGCCATCCCGCATGTGGACTTCAATTTCGGCGCGGACTATCTCGACTCGATTTACCGCAGCGATCCGGGCGCGCCCGGGCTGGATGGCTGCACCGGCCTTCCCGGTTGCCCGGTGGTGCAAAACCTCTCCGGCCGCCAGCTGCCCTTCGCGCCGAAATGGCAGGGCAATCTCGGCGTCAACCTGTCGAGCAATCCGTTCCTCGGCGGCTACACGGCGATCCTGGCGCTCAACGAAACCCTCAGCTCGGGCTATCTGTCCGAGAACAACGACAGCCAGCAGAGCCATGTCGCCGGCTATGGCGTGCTGGACGCGCGGCTGAGCCTGTTCACGCCGGATTCCAACTGGGAGCTGGATCTCTTTGCGCAGAACCTGCTGGACCGGCATTATTTCACGCTCAAGATCCCCACGACGCTGGGGGCAGCCTTCGGCGTCAACAATCCGGTGACCGGCGCCACGCTCTATCGCGGCACGCTGGGCGATCCCAGGGTGTTCGGGGTGCGGCTTTCTGCTAAATTCTGATCGATAACGATATCCGCAAGGGCAGGAGGGGACGGATGGCAACTGGTCAAACAAAAGTGGCAAGGACGTTGACCATTGCGTCCAGCCTCCTGCTCGGCGCGGCGCTCTGCGCGCTCGTGCCGGCCGGCACGGCGGCCCAGCAGATCACCGGGACGCCCGGCTCGCCCACTGCGACGGTCACCGTCAACGGTTCGCAGCTACCGGCACCGCCGCAAAAATTCGGCGGCAAGATCGGGCGCAACGCCGCTCAGTCGACGCCCTACTGGCCCGCGCGGATCGAGCCGCCGAAGGGCGCACCGAACATCCTCTTGATCATGACGGACGATGTGGGCTTCGGCGCCCCCAGCACCTTCGGAGGTGTGATCCCGACCCCGGCGCTGGATTACGTGGCGCAGAACGGCCTTCGCTATACCAACTTCCATTCCACGGCGCTTTGTTCGCCAACCCGGGCGGCGCTGCTCACTGGGCGCAACCATCACTCCGTCGGTTTCGGTGTGATCTCGGAAGGTGCAACTGGCTATCCCGGTTACGACACCATCATCCCGAAGAACAAGGCCACGATCGGCACGATCCTCAAGGATAACGGCTATGTGACGGCATGGTTCGGCAAGGATCACAATACCCCGGCGTTCCAGACCAGCGTGGCCGGGCCGTTCGACCAGTGGCCCACCGGGATGGGCTTCGATTATTTCTACGGCTTCGTCGGCGGCGACACCAACCAGTGGGAACCTGGCAATCTCTATCGCGATACGACGCTGATCCATCCTTATGTCGGTCATCCCGGCTGGAACCTGACCACCGCGGAGGCCGATGACGCCATCTCCTACATGAAGCGCCTGGACGAAGTGGCGCCGAGGGAGAAATGGTTCATCTACTATGCGCCGGGCGGCACGCACGCGCCGCACGATCCCACGCCGGAATGGGTCAGCAAGGTCACCGCCATGCACCTGTTCGACAAGGGCTGGAATGCCCTGCGCCAGCAGATCTTCGAGAACCAGAAGAAGCTGGGCGTCATTCCGCAGAACGCCAAACTTACCCCCTGGCCGGACAAGCTCTTCCAGCGCTGGGACCAGCTGACGCCGGACCAGAAGAAGCTCTATATCCGCCAGGCGAACGTCTATGCCGCTTATCTGGCCTATACCGATCACGAAATCGGCCGGGTGATCGACGAGGTCAAGCGCGAGGGCAAGCTCGACAACACGCTCATCATCTATATCAGCGGCGACAACGGTTCCTCTGCCGAAGGCGGGCTCGACGGCACGCCGAACGAAGTGGCGCTGTTCAACGGCGTTAGGTTGCCGGTCAAGGCGCAGCTGGCGCATTTCTACGACGCCTGGGGCACGGACCAGACCTATGCCCATATGGCCGCGCCCTGGGCCTGGGCCTTCGATACGCCGTTCTCCTGGACCAAGCAGGTGGCTTCCCATTTCGGCGGCACCAAGCAGGGCATGGCGATGTCATGGCCCGCCGCGATCAAGGACAGGGGCGGCGTCCGCTGGCAGTTCCATCACGTCATCGATATCGTGCCGACCATCCTGCAGGTCACCGGGATCAAGGCGCCGGACTATGTGAACGGCATCAAGCAGGCGCCGATCGAAGGCGTCAGCATGGCCTACACCTTCCCCAAAGCGGACGCCGACGTGCCGTCGCATCACCATACGCAATATTTCGAGATGATGGGCGATCACGCGATCTATCACGATGGCTGGATCGCCAGCACCAAGGTGATGCGCCCGCCGTGGGCGCTGCTCACCAAGGTCAATGCCGATCCGGCGAATTATCCCTGGGAATTGTACGACCTCAAGGACGACTGGACGCAGTACGACGACGTCGCCGCCAAATATCCCAAGAAGCTGGCAGCGATGGAGCAGCTGTTCTGGAAGGAGGCGCAGAAGTATCAGGTGCTGCCGCTCGATGCCACGGTCGGCTCGCGCATGATTGTGCCCAAGCCCAGCATCACGGCGGGCCGCAGCGTATTCACCTATTCCGGCGAGCTGACGGGCGTGCAGATGTCGGATGCGCCCAACATCCTCGATGCCTCCTACAGCATCAAGGCCGAGATTGAAATCCCGAAAGACGGCGCCGAAGGCGTGATCGTCACCGAAGGCGGGCGTTTCGGCGGCTACGGTTTCTATCTGCTGAAGAACAAGCCGGTCTTCCTTTGGAATCTGCTGAACTTCAAGCGCGTGCGCTGGGAGAGCGATAAGCCCTTGTCCCCCGGTATGCACACGCTGGAGTTCGAGTTCAAATATGACGGGCTCGGCATGGGCACGCTGGCGTTCAACGATCTGAGCGGTATCGGCCGTGGGGGCACCGGCACGCTCAAGGTCGATGGCGCGGTGGTGAGCACGCAGCAGATGGCGCAGACCTTGCCCCTTACTGTGTCATGGGAGGAAAGCTTCGACGTCGGTGCCGACACCGGCACGCCGGTGGACGACCAGGACTACCAAGTGCCGTTCCGCTTCACCGGCAAGCTCGACAAGCTGACCATCACCATCGACCGGCCGAAGCTGTCCCCGGCGGATATCGCCAAGCTCAAGGCGGCGCAGGGCGACGGCAATCCGATGAGCGAGTAGCGCCACGCCGGGCTTGCGCCGGGGCGTGGCGGCGCTAGGCTGCGGGCGTCATTGACCGGCCGCGATGAGGTAACGTGATGTCGAGCGCCTCGCGCCCCTATCATCTGCTGGCCAAGCCGGCGGGGGCGGCGTGTAACCTGGGCTGCCAGTATTGTTTCTTCCTCTCCAAGGAGAACCTCTATCCGGCGCGCGAAAGCCCGCTGATGGACGAGGCGGTGCTGGAAACCTATATCCGGCAGTTGCTGGCATCCTCGCCCGGGCCGCAGGTCGAGATCGCTTGGCAGGGCGGCGAGCCGACGCTGCGCGGACTCGATTTCTTCAAGCGCGCCGTCGAGTTGGCCGAGCGCTACCGGGGGCCGCAGCAGCGCATCCTGCACACGCTGCAGACCAACGGCACGCTGATCGACGACGAATGGGCGGCCTTCCTCAAGCGGCACAATTATCTCGTCGGCCTCAGCCTCGACGGCCCGCGCGCGCTGCACGACGCCTATCGCATCGACAAGCAGGGCGCCGGCAGCTTCGACGCTGTGGTCCGGGCTTGGCAATGCCTGCGCCGGCACGAGGTCGATGTGAACATCCTGTGCACGATCCATGCGGCCAATGCCGGTCATCCACTCGAGGTCTATCGCTTCTTCCGCGACGAGCTGGGTGCCGAATACATCCAGCTCATCCCCATCGTGGAGCGGGCCACCCCGGAGACGCTGGCGCTGGCCAACCGCGGCTGGGGCGGACTGACGGGCGCCGACCGGCCGCTCTACAGGCAGGAAGGCCATCTGGTGACGGAGCGCACCGTCAGGCCCGAACAGTTCGGGCGTTTCCTGATCGCCATCTTCGACGAGTGGGTGAAGCGGGATGTCGGCAAGGTTTTTGTCACCACCTTCGATGTCGCGCTGGGCAGCTGGCTGGGGCAGCACAATGCCTGCGTCGTCTCACCCACCTGCGGCGCCTCGCTCGCGATGGAGCACAATGGTGCCGTCTATTCCTGCGATCACTTCGTCGAGCCGGATTACTATCTCGGCAATATCAAGGAGACGCCCTTGGGCGCGCTGGTCGCCTCCGAGAAGCAGCGCCGGTTCGGCGCGGCGAAATACGACACGCTGCCGAAATATTGCAAGGAATGCC
>JAGWZW010000131.1 GCA_018971835.1 Alphaproteobacteria bacterium | reverse complement strand
GCGCTGCCGCTTTTACTCCGAACACCCACATGCCCACGCCCCGCCTGTCCCGTTTGGGGACAGAGATTACGGCACCGCTGCCGTGCCCCTACCCTGAAGCAAGCCTGGTGCCGGAATGGCGCCTGCACGCAGCTCTATAAATGCCAAAGGCGGCGCACAGGTTGGTGACGTTCGCAGGTTTCCGGCAGGCGAGCGGGCACCTGCCGCCCTAAAGCAGCCCGGGCGCCTTGAAGCTGGCCGTGCCGCCGCGCGAAACCACGAGGTGATCGTGCCGATGCTCGGCGGCCCTAGCGCCGTGCCGGTGCCCACCATCCGCCGCGAAACGATCCGGCCACCGCCCAGGCCGCGCCGGAGATCGCCGCCGAAACGCAAATCTCCGACAGGTCGAAGCGGTTCGCCGGCGCCGCGGTCACGATCGGTATCCAGACGATGAGCGTAAAAAGGCTCACCATGACCGCCGTGAGCGTCGCGGCCAGCCGCGCCAGAACGCCCGAGAGCATGGCGGCGCTCGCCGCAATGTAGGCGGCGCCGGTGAAATAGGCGAGCGGTACGTGAAACGGCAGCCACGATGGAATGAGCGGCGCCGTCAGGTTCAAATACAGCATGTGTGATAGCCCGATGGCCGGCAGCGCCAGCGCAAACAGGATTTGGCCGACGCGCACCCGGCCGAATGCCGCAAGTTCACCGCCCCGATCCGGCAGAGTCGAGAAGATCGTCCACGCTCCCGCCAGATAGATGAGGTTTTGGCTCATGTCCTCCCACCGGACCTCGATCAGCGGATGTGCAACGACGTGCCCGGCCTTGAGCAGCAGTTCAAGAAGCAGAAACGCCGCCAGCACCAGCGAGGCCGGCCTGGCCGTGCGCGGCGCCAGCAGCCCGATGCCGCCCGCCAGCAGAAGGGCGCCGGAAAGAGCCGTAAGCACGTCATGCCAGGCGACGGCCTTGGGCACCAACGGCCACGCCGCCGCGAAACCAGGCAATCCGATGGTGAGCGCCCCCAGCATGGCGAAACTCGCGGCGAAGAGAACCCGTCCCAGTCCGGTCATGCGCAGATCCCCCCGTTTGTGCAGCCATCATTCCGCAACCTGCCCCGCGGGGATAATCACGTCCCGTTGAGGACGGCGCCCCGGGGGAGCGGCGCCCGGCCGTGACGGAAATAGATAGCTTGAACGCACGCTGTCCTAAAGCAGCCCGAGCGACTTGAAGCTGGCCGTGCCGCTGCGGGCGACCACGATGTGATCGTGAACCGCGATGCGCAGGGCCTTGGCGGCGGCCACGATCTCGCGCGTCATCTCGATGTCGGCACGGGACGGAGTGGGATCGCCGCTGGGATGATTGTGCACCAGGATCACGGCGGAGGCCGAAAGCTCCAGCGCCCGCTTGACGATCTCGCGCGGATAGACCGGCGTGTGATCCACCGTTCCCAGGCCCTGCACCTCGTCGGCGATCAGCACGTTCTTGCGGTCGAGGAACAGCACGCGGAATTGTTCGCCCGGATTGCGCGCCATCACCGCGGCGCAGTAATCGACCAGCGCAGTCCACGAACTGAGCGCCGGCTTGCCGGTGACGCGCGTTTTGGCGAGGCGGTGCGCGGCGGCCTCCACGATCTTGAGCTGCGCCACCACGGCTTCGCCCACGCCGTCCACCTCCAGCAGCCGCTCGCGCGAGGCGGCGATGACATCGGCGAAGCTGCCGAAGGTTTCGATCAGTTCCTTGGCGAGCGGCTTCACATCGCGGCGCGGAATGGCGGCGAACAGCACCAGTTCCATCAGCTCATAATCTGGCATGGCGCCGGCGCCGCCGTCGAGAAAACGCGCGCGCAGCCGCTGGCGGTGTTCGAGGTAATGCGGCATCTCGGCCGCCGTACCCACGAACTCCCGCGCGACGTCAGAGATATGGCGGCTTGTCCCAGCCCTTGGGCGAACGCGTGAAAATTTCGACACCCTCTTCCGTCACCCCGACACTGTGTTCGAATTGCGCCGACAGCGAACGGTCGCGCGTCACCGCCGTCCAGCCGTCGTTCAGAACCTTCACGCCATAGCTGCCGAGGTTGATCATCGGCTCGATGGTGAAGAACATGCCCGGCTTGAGGGCGATGCCGTAGCCCGGCTTGCCGTAATGCACGATGTTGGGCAGCGCATGGAACACGCGCCCGAGCCCGTGGCCGCAGAAATCGCGCACCACGGCGCAGCGTTCCTCGCCTTCGGCATAGGACTGGATGGCATGGCCGATATCGCCGGTGGTGGCGCCGGGCTTCACCGCCGCGATGCCGCGCAGCATGGATTCGTAGGTAACGTCCACCAGGCGGCGGGCCTTCAGCTTGACGTCGCCGACCAGATACATGCGGCTGGAATCGCCGTACCAGCCGTCCACGATCACGGTGTGGTCGATGTTGACGATCTCGCCTTCGCGCAAGGGCTTGTCGTTCGGGATGCCGTGGCAGACTACATGATTGACCGAGGTGCAGAGCGTATGCCGATAGCCGCGATAACCCAGGCACGCCGGGATGCCGCCGTGATCGCAAGTGTATTCGTAGGCCAGCTTGTCCAGGTAGGCGGTGGTGACGCCCGGCTTGACCTCGGGAACCAGCAGGTCGAGCACTTCGGCCACCAGGCGGCCGGCGCGGCGCATACCCTCGAAGCTATCGGCGTCATGGATCGTCACCGCCACGGCGGAGCGCCGCGCGGCTTCGAAGACATCCGGCGAAGGCAGTTCGGAACCCGTCATCAAATTCTCACATCCGGCAGCGCTTGCCGCCGCACCCGTCTCTTAACATAGTGAGGCCTACCGCAAATTAACACCCCACGGCGCCGCCGCGCCAGCCGCAAGGGTCAAATCATGTCCGAGAACGCCGAAACCGTGACTGCCGCCATGCTGGTGATCGGCGACGAAATCCTGTCCGGCCGTACCCAGGACACCAATTTTGCCTATATCGCGAAGTTCCTCGGCGCCCTCGGCATCGATCTGTGCGAAGGCCGCATCGTGCCCGATGTCGAAAACGAGATCGTGGCCGCGGTGAACGCGCTCCGTGGCCGCTACACCTATGTTTTCACCTCTGGCGGTATTGGCCCTACCCATGACGATATCACCGCCGATTCCATCGCCAAGGCTTTCGGCGTGGGTATTTCCCATCACCCCGAGGCGATGGCCATGCTGGATGCGCGCTACAAGCCCGGCGAATTCAACGAAATGCGCCAGCGCATGGCGCGCATCCCCCACACCGCCAGCCTGATCCGTAACAGCGTTTCCACCGCGCCGGGCTTCCAGATCGGCAATGTCTTCGTCATGGCCGGAGTGCCGATGGTGTTCCAGGCGATGCTGGAGGACGTGGCGCCCAGGCTGAAGCGCGGTGCGCAGGTGGTATCGGCCACCATTTCAGCCCGGGTTGCCGAAGGCCGCATCGCCGCGGCATTAGCACGGATACAGACCGCGCACCGAACCGTCGCCATCGGCAGCTACCCCTTCTACCGCGAGGACGGCTTCGGGGTGCAACTGGTCGTCCGAGGCCGCGATCCGGAGGCCGTCGAAACAGTCGCCCGGGCTCTCGAAGCGGCGGTGCGCGCGGAAGGCGCGGAGCCCCAGCGGCTGTAACTTTGCGTTTCAGTTGCGTTAATACTCTGACTTTCCAACAGAAATAAGATGACAGAGAAATTGGGAGAGTATACGTTTCCTGAAATATCTGGGTCGGCCCTTTAAAGGCGAAAAACGCTGAAAAGGCCGGGGGTTGGGTTCAATAAGAAGACGCACCGGACAGGGCTCCGCGCTCAGGAGCGAGTTTTCCGGGAAGCATTCCGGTAGCCGGGCGAGGCGGATAGCCAGCGCTCGGGCCACAAGGGCCGACAAGGAGCATCCAGCGTATGACAATGCGGCGCGTTCTTGCAGCAGCGATCGGCGGCCTCATCGTAGCGGCGGCCGGCGTGGCGGTGGCAGCGAACTTCACCTCCAGCCATCGCAGTGATTTCTTCGCCCCGGGCAAGCATCAGTTCTATGTCTGGTGCGCAGGCTCGTCGGACTACACGGCAACCGCATACGGCCAGAACGCCGAGGATGCCCAGATGAAGCTCTACAACTCCACCAAGGCGGCGGGAAAATCGAGCTGCTGGCCCGTCTGGCAGGGCCGGGTGCCGGGTTAAACGCTAGAAACCCTTATTTCCCAAGATTGAGGGACGCGGCTTCGGCATCGATGGCGGCCAGCGCCCCGGAGTTGCCCTTCAGCGCGCTATGGGCATCGGCCAGTGCGGCCTCAGCCTTGTCCGTTTCGCCCAGCACCGAATAGGAGCGGATCAGCCGTCCCCAGCCGGCCGGATCGTTGGGCTGGGTTTTCAGCCGCGCAGCCAGCCCGGCGACCATAGCATTCACGTCTGGCGGCGGGCCGCCCGCCGCCGCGGCCTGCGCAGCCGCCTGATCGGCGGCCGCTTCGCTGTCGGCCGGCGCTGCACCAGCTTGTGCACCCGGCTTCATTCCGAGAGAGGCTGCCTCGGCATCGATGGCGGCGAGTGCGGAACTGTTGCCTTTGAGCGCGCTATGGGCATCGGCCAGCGCCGCCTCAGCCTTGTCCGTTTCGCCCAGAACCGAATAAGAGCGGATCAGGCGCTGCCAGCCGTCGGGATCGTTGGGCTGGGCTTTGAGCCGCGCCGCCAGCTTGGTCACCATCGCGCCCACGTCCGGCATGCCGCCGGCGCCCATGCCACCGGACTTGAGCATCGCGATCCGGTCAATCAACTGCCCCTTCCACGGGGCATCGGCAGGGGCATCGGCCAGAAGTGACTGCCACATCGCCAGCGCCTCTCCGGTCTGGTGCTGGCCGACCAAGGCCAGACCGACATAGTAGCGCGCTGCGAAATTCTTCGGATCGAGCGTCAGGACTGTGCGGAACGCGGTTTCGGCTTCGGACGGCACCGCGCCGCCATTGGCCATCGTGAGCGCCTCGCCGTAGGTGGCAAGCAGGTCCGCATCCTGACTGTGAGGCTCCAGCGCCAGCGCTTTTTGCAGGGCCGCCGCCGCGTCGTTGGGGTCGCCCAGAGTGAGATAGCCGCGACCGAGCAGCGTCCAGGCCTCGACGTCCTTGGGATTGGCCCGCACCCGCTTGACCAGTTGGGCGATCAGGCTGGAAAGATCGGTGTCGCTCGGGCCCGTGAGCGTGCGCAGCGCCAGCGCCGGGTCGCCCAGCATGAGATAGGTTCCCCCGCCCACGCCCAGCACCAGCGCAACCGCCGCGGCAGCCAGAACGGCCCGCGCGCCCAGCTTTTGGCCCTTCCCCCTGAGGATCGGCCAGACGACAAAGGCGGCCGCCGCCAGGGCGATCGCCACGAAGATCAGGATCAAAACCGCTTTCATGGCGCGGTCCACTAGCATGGCGCGGGCTGGAATGCGACGGTATCGCTGTCACATCCGTAGTCGCGCGTACTGGACAGATGATCCCCTTCACCGGCAATCCCCTCGATCGGGCGGGCGAAAGACGGGGCAACGCCGCGTGGCTCGCCGAGCGACGCCGCGATCCGTCCTCCCTCGTGTTGCCCCTGTGGCGCCTGCAGCCCTTCTTCATCGGCCCGGAGAAGGGGCCAGCCGAAGCTGGCTTCCTCAAGCCCGGCTTGGCCGAGCCCTTGGCCGCGCCCGATGCGCCTTGCGTTCTGCTGGGGCTCGAAAAAGCCAAGGACGGAACGGAGCGCGCGCTGTTCGCCCTGGATATCAGCGCCGCTTCCAATCCGGCGAACGCGGGGCCGCTGGCCGGCCTCGGCCATTTCCGCGAGCTGCGCGCCGCGGCGATGGGCGGCGGCCTGCCGGAAGGCGACATCGCCATCCTCGGCCAGGCCAAGGCCATGATCGACTGGCACCAGCGCCACGGCTTCTGCGCCCGCTGCGGCGCGGCGACGGTACTGGCAGACGCCGGCTACCGGCGGCACTGTGCTTCCTGCGGCACCGACCATTTCCCCCGCACCGATCCGGTGGTGATCATGCTGGCGACGCTGGGTGACGAGTGCCTCGTCGGCCGTGGCAGGCAGTTTCCGCCCGGCATGATGTCGGCGCTGGCGGGCTTCATCGAACCGGGCGAAACCATCGAGGAAGCGGTGCGCCGCGAGCTGATGGAGGAGGCCGGCGTGAAGGTGGGCGCGGTGCGCTATCACGCCAGCCAGCACTGGCCGTTCCCCTCCTCGCTGATGATCGGCTGTTTCGCCGAGGCTGAAGGCCGCGATATCCATCTGCGCGACAATGAACTGGCCGAGGCGCGCTGGCTGACCAGGGCGCAGGTACGCGCCTTCATCG
>JAGWZW010000001.1 GCA_018971835.1 Alphaproteobacteria bacterium | reverse complement strand
GACAGCGCATAGGCATACGGCCCCATCGCGAAACGCTCCACCTGCTGCACCAGCGCATCGAGATCCTTGGGATTGCCGGGAAGCTTGTGGTGATACCAGGCCGTGGCCGCATAGGTCGGCAACGCGACTTCGTATGCGGTGTCGATACCCGGATTGGTTTCCGGCCCGTCCACACTGAGGTCGAAATTGAGAATCTGCGAAAGCAGGATCACGCCGTTGAGGTCGATGTTGTAATTCTCTTCGAGCTGGTCGGACAGCACCGCCGAGCGCGGCGTGCCATAGCTTTCCCCGAACAGGTATTTGGGCGAGTTCCAGCGATTGTATTTCGAAACGAACGCCTGAATGAATTCGGCGAAGGCATGGACGTCCTGGTCCACACCGTAGAATGCCTTTTCCTTATCCTTGCCCGCGATGCGGCTGAAGCCCGTGCCCGGTGCATCGACGAAGACCAGATCGCTGGCGTCGAGCAGGCTGTAATCGTTGTTGACGAGGCCATAAGGCGCCGCCGGCGTGTGCGTATCGTCCTTGGTCACCACGCGCTTGGGGCCGAAGGCGCCCATGTGCAGCCACACCGTCGAGGAGCCGGGGCCGCCATTGTAGAGGAAGGTGATGGGCCGTTCGCCCGGCTTCACGCCTTTCTTGAAATAGGCGACGTAGAACATCGACGCTTCGGCATCGGTGTTTTTGCTGTCCTTTTCCTGGGGCGCATCGTCCCAGCCCTTGGGATGTACGACAATGGTACCCGCCACTGCCTGATAATCGATGGTATGACCCTCGACCGTCACCGACCCGCCGGTTTTGCTTTCCGTCGGCGAAAAGAAGGACTTGCCGGTTTCTGCTTTCGACTGTCCGGCCTTGGGCGCGTCCGCCGCTGTGGCGGAAGCGATCGTGGCAGCCAGGACTGTGGTGGCAAAGAGAAGATAGGCGCGTTTCATCGAAGATCCCCTCAAGCGGAGCGGCGCAGGACGGCGCGCCGGACCCCGCGATTCTTAGGGGGAACATCTCGACCTAGGCAAATGAAATTGCCCTGCTTTGGCGGCCATAGGGCGCATAATCACGCGTTCGTGTGCAAAGGCGGCCGCGCCACGACTGACCTGTTGCGGCGCTCAGGCGTGGGCCGCCAATCCCGCACCAGCGAAGACGCCTTCGAACTCCGTCAGCGCCGCGTCCACCTGCGCCGCCGTGATCACCAGCGGCGGCGTGATGCGCAGCGTGTGGCCGTGCGTCTCCTTGCAGAGCAGGCCCCGCGTTTTCAGCGCTTCGCAATAGCGCCGCGCACCGCCGGCATGAGGCTGAAGCTCTACGGCGACCATCAGACCGCGCCCGCGAATCTCCCTGACAACGTCGCTGTTAATGGCGCGCAGGCCGGCCTGCAGCCGCGCGCCCATCTTCGCCGCATTCTCGATCATGCCTTCTTCGGTGAGCACGCGCAGCGCCGCCCGCGCCACCGCGCAGGCCAATGGATTGCCGCCGAAGGTGCTGCCGTGCTCGCCCGGTTTCAGAACATCCATGACCTCGACATTGGAAAGCACCGCCGATACCGGATAGAAGCCGCCGGAGAGCGCCTTGCCGATCAGCGTGAGGTCGGATTCGATGCCCTCGTGCTCCTCGGCAAGCAGCTTGCCGGTCCGGCCGAGGCCGGTCTGGATTTCGTCGAGGATCAGCACCACGCGATGCTGCGTGCACAGCTCGCGCACTTTCTTGAAATAGCCCGCGGGCGGCACGATGACGCCGGCCTCGCCCTGGATCGGCTCCACCAGAAACGCCACGGTATTGGGGGTGATCGCCGCTTCCAGCGCCTTGGCATCGCCGAACGGAATGACCTTGAAGCCCGGCCCGAACGGCCCGAAGCCGTGACGCGCCGAGGGATCAGTGGAGAAACCCACGATCGACAGCGTGCGGCCGTGAAAATTGTCGGCACAGACGATGATCTCAGCCAGGCCCTCGGGCACCCCCTTGACCTCGTAGCCCCATTTGCGCGCGACCTTGAGCGCGGTTTCCACTGCCTCGGCGCCCGAATTCATCGGCAGCACCTTGTGCGAATGGGTGAGCGCGCACAGCTCTTCATAGAAGAGTCCAAGCTGATCGTTGCGGAAGGCGCGCGAGGTGAGCGTGAGCTGTTCGGCCTGCGCCTTCAGCGCCGCCAGTATCTTGGGATGGCAATGGCCCTGGTTGACCGCCGAATAGGCCGACAGGCAATCGAGATAGCGCTTGCCCTCCACATCCCAGACATAGACACCCTCGCCGCGCGTCAGCACGACATCGAGCGGTTTGTAGTTCGCGGCACCGTAGCGGTTCTCCAGCGCGATGAAATCGGCCGTTGAAACCGGATGGCTGTCGTTCATGGGCTTTGGGGTGGAAAGAGCCATATCGTCCTCCTTCGGCGATCAGGACGCGGCGCGGGCAGCAAGGACAGGCGCGGCGCTCGTAGTTTCGTGCGCGCGGTCGAGCCTGAGTGTCATGCAATAGGCCGCGCCGCCCGACATCATGAAGGGCGCGAGATCCACGGGCAGAACGGTATAACCGCGCTCGGCCAGCACCGCCTTCAGCCGCGCTGGCGGCGTCGCCATCACGATATTGCGGCCGATGTTCACGGCATTGACGCAGAAACCGGCGGCATCCTCGTCGCTCGCCTCGATCAACTGCTCGGGCGGTACGATGGCGCGGATCGTATCCCTCGCAGCTTCGGAGAAGGCGGAGGGATAATAGACCACCTCACCGCCCGACAGCGGCAGGAAGCAGACATCGAGGTGATAGAAGCGCTCGGAGATCAACTCCAGCGGCACCGCCGGCGCGGCGAAAAACCGCTCGATCACCGGGATCGATTCGCGCACCGAGCGCTGACCGAAGCCGGCCCAGAAATGGCCGCGGCCCGCATCCCAGATGCAATCGCCCGCGCCTTCCTGAAACACGCCTTCGGGGAACTGCTCGACGACATCCAGAAGCCCCCGTGCCTTGAGGCCACGGAAGAATTCAAGGAACAATTCCTCCTCACCCCGGCGCTCGGGATAGCGGAAACGCGCCACCAGCATGCGGCGGTCGAGTACGATGCCCGCATTGGCGGGGAACACCATGTCGGGCAGGCCAGCGGCACCGTCCATCTTCAGCACGTCCGCGCCGGCTGCTTCCAGCGCCGCCTTGAGCGCATTCGACGCTGCCAGCGCTTTCTGCCGATAGCCCTCGCGGTCCTTCGACCAGGCGTCGGGCGTCATCCACGGGTTGATGACATAGGAAACTTCGAAATGGCCGGCATCGGTGATCATAATCGTCGGCTTGCGGTTCATCATTCATCCCTCGTAACGGTCGCGACGTGCGCCGCCGCTGCTGGAATCATGATCCGCCGCAAGGCTGCTAACGAAAAGCCAGCAACCTGCTGTAAAATGTCGTATTTTCTGTCATAATGACACACAACGTCGGCAAAATGACAGAATGGGCAAAACATGGACGACACTGACCGCCGCCTGATCGCGCTCCTGCGAGAGGACGCGCGCGCGCCCGTTGCCGCCCTCGCCAAGGCGCTCGGCGTCTCGCGCGGTACCGTGCAGAACCGCATCGACCGGATGCTGGCGCAAGGTACGCTGCTGGGCTTCACCGTTCGCCTGCGTGCCGGCGCCGAAGGTCCGCGCATCCGCGCCATCACCATGATCGCGGTCGAAGGCGAGCGGGCCGAGCGCATCATCAAGCAGTTGCGCGGTTATCCCGAGATCGCGGCCATCCACACCACCAACGGCCGCTGGGATCTGGTGCTCGAACTCAATACCGAAAGCCTCGAAGCCTTCGACAAGGCGCTGCAGCGCCTCCGCCAGATCAAGGGCATCGCCGGCTCGGAGACGAGCCTGCTGCTTTCCAGCTACGCGGTTTAGGGCAGATCCTGCCCCGGATCGGGCGCTTCGACATCCAGCTTATCGGGCGGAGGAATCGTGATCGGCCTTTCTTGCGCCTTTTCGAGCGCGGCATTCAATACCGCGAGCGCGCCGGCTTTCGCGTTGGTCCAATCTGCATCGGCTTTATCGAGCACGGCGAGCGCGCGCGCCATGTCCGCATCCTGCGCTGCGGTCGGAGCGACATCGGCCGATTCCAGCGCGGTTTCGAGCGACGCCAGAGCCGCGCTCGCGGCTTCGAACTGCGCATCCTCGCCCAGGGCGGCGCGCACCGCGTCGGCCTGGGCGTTCTTCGCCTTTGCCGGAAAGCGGGCATCGAGTTGGTGCCGCACGGCTGCCATTTCGCCATAGCCCTGCCGCGCGCGCGCCAGCGATTGATAGAGGTGTTGCGACAGGACGAGCGAAGCCCTGAGGTCGTCCATGCTCGCGCTCACGCGCGGGTCTTCAGCGACATGGAGCGGCACCGAATAGCTTTCGCCGCCTGCAGTCAGCACCACGGTATAATCGCCCGGCAGCACGAAGGCGCCGGCGGGATTGACCGGCGTCCCTTCGCTCCACACCGCGGCGATGGAATAATTGTATCCGATCGCCTCCGGCCGCGGATAACGCAGATTCCAGACAAAGCGATGCATGCCCGGCGCAGCGGAAAGCGCCTCCGGCGGCCGCGTCCAGTCCTCGGCGAAGTAGCGCTCGGCCTTGGGCGGCTTCTCCGGTTCGTTGCTGGCGAAACGACGTATGACCTGGCCGCCATTGTCGCGGATCTCGAGTGTCACGGGGCCTTTCGTCTTCGCGCCCAGCCAGTAATCGATAATCGCACCCGCGGGCGGGTTCTGTCCCACTGGCGTTTCGGGCGGCAGGGGCGTGTCCTTGTTGTTGTCGGGATACACACGGAAAGCCTGGGCGGGCGCGAACAGATAGGCCGGTTTGGCAGCAATCTCGGCGCGCATTCCGCGCAGCGGCGAAACATCGTCCAGCACCCAGATGCCGCGGCCCTCGCTGGCGGCAATCAGGTCGTTCCCGTGCACCAGCAGATCGGTGACCCAGGCCGTGGGCAGATTCTGCTGCAGCGATTGCCAGTGATCGCCATCGTCGAAGGAGACGAATACGCCTGCGTCAGTTCCGGCATAGAGCAGCCCCGGCTTCACCGGATCGGCGCGCACCACGCTCGTCAGATGATTGGCCGGCAGCCCGGCATCGATCTTCTGCCAGGTCTTGCCGTAGTCGCGCGTGCGCAGCAGCAAAGGCTGGAAGACGTCGATGCGATGGGTATCGACGGCGGCGTAGGCGACGCCATCCTGCAGCGCCGAAACATCGATGGCGCGCACCTTGCCCCAAAGCGGAATGTCCGGCGGTGTAACGTTCTGCCAATGCGCACCGCCGTCGCGCGTGAGTTGGATCAGCCCGTCGTCCGTGCCGGCCCAGATTTCATCCGCATGGCGCGGCGAAGGCGCTATGGCCGAGATCACGCCATAGCCGCAATCCTTCGCCTCGGCCAGCGTGACATCGCCATCGCAATTCTTGGCGCCGTCCACCTTGCCGGTGAGATCGCCGCTGATGACCTTCCAGCTCTTGCCGCGGTCTTCGGTGCGGAACAGCACCTGCGCGCCCAGATAGAGCGCGGGCTTGCCTGTGGCCGAACCGACCAGCGGCGTCATCCACATGTAGCGGTATCTGGTTTTGGTCGGCCGCTTGCCGTAATCGTCTTCGGGCCAGGGCGTGACGTCGGCAACCTGCCCGGTGCGGCCGTCCCATTTGCTGACATGGCCGCCGAGGCCCGAGCCATAGACGATCATCGGATCGACGGGATCGGGGATGTCGTAATCGCGCTCGTCGCCGCCGACTGGATGCCAATCGCGGAAGGTCAGCGTGCCGTAATCGCTGCGGCTGGCGATGGCCACCGTGCCGCTGTCCTGCTGGCCGGCATAGATCCAGTAGGGAAAGCGGTTGTCGGCGGCGAGGTGGTAGAATTGCGCCGTCGGCTGGTTGTACCAGCTCGACCAGGTCTTGCCGCCGTCCACACTCACCACCGCGCCCTGGTCCGAGCCGGTGGCAATGTGATCGGGGTGCGCGGGATTGATCCAGATGAAATGATAGTCGTCGCCGCCCGGCGAGCCCTTGATAATGGTGCAATGACGGCCGCCGTCGGTGCAGCGGCGCATCGACTGGCCAACGAGATAGACCACGTTCGGATCGTTCGGCTCCATGGTGACGCGGCTGAAATACCAATCCGTGAAGGCATCCTCGGGATTGACGCGCGCCCAGTGCGCGCCGCCGTCGTCGGAGCGGTAGAGCCCGCTCTGCTTGCCCGCATCCAGCGTGGCGTACACGCGCGTCGCCCTGCCCACATGCGTCGCCGCGACGGAGATGCGGCCGAGCGCGCCGGTGGGCCAGCCGCCGCCGGATAGCCGCTTCCACGTCACCCCGCCATCCGTCGATTTGTAGAGCGCGCTGCCGGGACCGGCCACAGGCTTGAAATAGCTGAGCCAGGGATATTGCGGCGCCTCCCAGGCGGCGGCGAACAGGATTTTCGGGTTCCCCGGATCGGCCGTGAGATCGACCACGCCCGTCCGGTCGTCGATCTTCAACACATGGCTCCACGTCTTGCCGCCGTCGGTGCTGCGGTAGATGCCGCGATCGGGGCTCTGCCCGAAGAAATGGCCTTGCGCCGCCGCCAGCACCACATTGGCGTTTCGCGGATCGACCCAGATGCGCCCGATATACCGGGTATTCTTGAGGCCGAGCGATTGCCAGTGCGCGCCGCCGTCTGTCGATTTGAACACGCCGTAACCGGCACCGATATCGTAGCGCGGCGTCGCCTGGCCGGTGCCGACATAGATCACGTTCGGGTCGGAGGGCGCCACGGCCAGCGCCCCGATGGCCGCCGCCGGGCCATGCTCGAACACCGGCCGCCAGGTGCGCCCCGCGTTGTCCGTCCGCCACACGCCGCCACCGGCGCCGCCGAAATAGAAGGTATTGGGCTGATTGGGCACCCCGGCCACCACGGTGGCCCAACCGGCGCGGAAGGGCCCCAGCTGGCGCCATTGCAGGCCGGCATAGAGCGACGAGTTCACCGCGGTGGCCAAGGCCGGCGCGGCAAAAAGCGTAGCAGCAGCAATGACGAAGAGTTTCAACGCGCGCATGGCAGCCCTCCCAGAATGCGCGGGAAGCTAGCGCATCTACTGGTGCGGCGACAAATGCCGCCCGGCCTCCTGCTCGTCTTTTGCTACTTCCGCTCCTTCACAATCCGTTCATAGGCCGTGTTGATGGCGGCGAGCTTGTCGTTGGCGAGCTTGACAAACTCCTCCGGCACGCCGCGCGCGATCAGACTATCGGGATGATTCTCGCGCACCAGCATGCGATAGGTGCGCTTGATCTCGTCGTCGCTGGCATCGTGCGCCACGCCGAGGATGGCGTAGGGGTCCGCGGCGTCCGGCCCGAAATGGGAGGCCCGGATACGGCGGAACTCGCCCGGGGTGAACCCGAAGATGTCGGCCACCCCTTCGAGGAAGGCCAGTTCGCCGGGATGCAGCACGCCGTCCGCCTTGGCGATTTCGAACAACCCGTCCAGCACGTCTTCCAGGATCGCCGGGTTTCCCCGGAAGAGGCGCGCAATCTGCGCGGCGTAAACCTCGAAGCCGGCGGTGTCCTGTCGCGCCAGGTTGAAGATGCGCCGGACGTTCGCCTCCTCCGACGGCGGCACGCGGAAGATGCGCTTGAAGGCATCTTCCTCGTCTTTGGTGACGACACCGTCAGCCTTGGCCATCTTGGCGCCCAGCGCGATGATGGCGATGGTGAAGACCACGCCCGGCGCATCGGCGCTCTCGCCCGCCGGCAGGTCGTCGCGGTCGAACAGCATGTGGCCGGCAAAGGCGCCCAGCAGCGCGCCGATCGGCCCGCCGCCGAGCAGAAATCCGGCGGCGGCCCCGCCCAGTTTTCCCCAGATGGACATGGCCGCAAGCATTAGGACAAAGTGGGCGGAAATGCGACGGACATCTGCATGACAGTGGGCAAGTGGAATTTCACTATCGACCGCGGCGGCACCTTCACGGACATCGTGGCGGAAGCGCCGGGCGGCGTGCTGTTGAGCCTCAAGCTGCTCTCCGCCGATCCGCGTTATGACGATGCGGCGCTGGAAGGCATCCGCCGCTGCCTCAGCGTACCTACCAATGGGCCGATTCCCTCGGGCCGCGTGGGCGAGGTCCGCATGGGCACCACGGTCGCCACCAATGCGCTACTCGAAAGGAAGGGCGAGCGCGTGGTGCTGGTGACGACGCGCGGGCTGAAGGACCAGTTGCGCATCGGCTACCAGAACCGGCCCAAGATCTTCGCGCTCAACATCGAACTGCCCGACATGCTCTACGAGCGCGTGATCGAGGTTCACGAACGCGTGACCGCCGAAGGCGAGGTGCTGCATGCGCTCGAAGAGGCGCCGCTCACAGCCGCACTGGAACAGGCGCGCGCGGAGGGTATCGAGGCCTGCGCCATCCTCTTCATGCACGGCTAC
Organism: Alphaproteobacteria bacterium; assembly: GCA_018971835.1. Classification (GTDB taxonomy): domain Bacteria; phylum Pseudomonadota; class Alphaproteobacteria; order Micropepsales; family Micropepsaceae; genus Rhizomicrobium. The sequence continues at coordinate 87,102 of JAGWZW010000001.1, read as the reverse complement.
CGCACTCCGGCGCACGAGGCGCGCGCCGCCGAGCTGGCGCGAGAGGCCGGCTTCACGCAAGTCTCTACCAGCCACGACACCGTGCCGCTGATGAAGTTCGTCAGCCGCGGCGATACCACGGTGGCGGACGCCTATCTCTCGCCGGTGCTGCTGCGCTATGCCGGGCGCATCGCCCGCGCGTTGCCGGATGCAAATCTCCGCTTCATGACCTCGAATGGCGGGCTGGCGGCGCCGGAGTTCTTTCGCGGCAAGGATGCCATCCTCTCCGGCCCGGCGGGCGGCGTGGTCGGCATGGCGGAGACGGCGCGCGAGGCGGGCTTCGACCGCGTCATCGGCTTCGACATGGGCGGCACCTCCACCGATGTCTCGCGCTTCGACGGCGAATACGAGCGCCAATACGAAACCGAGGTGGCCGGCGTGCGCCTGCGCGTACCGATGCTGGCGATCCATACCGTGGCGGCGGGCGGCGGCTCGATCCTCAATTACGATGGCGCGCGCTTCCGAGTCGGACCCGATTCCGCGGGCGCCGATCCCGGTCCCGCCTGCTACGGATGCGGCGGGCCGCTCGCCGTCACCGACGCCAACGTGATGGTGGGCAAGCTCACGCCCGAGTTCTTCCCGCGCATCTTCGGACCCGACGCCGATGCGCCGCTCCACGCCGCGGTGGTGCGCGAAAAATTCGCCGCGCTGGCGCGCGAGATCGGCGACGGACGCAAGGCCGAAGAGGTGGCAGACGGCTTCATCCGCATCGCGGTGGAGAACATGGCCAACGCCATCAAGCGCATCTCGGTGGCCAGGGGCTACGACGCGCGCGATTACGCGCTCAATTGCTTCGGCGGCGCGGGCGGGCAGCACGCCTGCCTGGTCGCCGATGCGCTGGGTATGACCAAGGTTTTCATCCATCCGTTCTCGGGCGTGCTGTCCGCTTACGGCATGAAGCTGGCGAAACTTTCCGCGCTCAGGCAGCAGGCGGTGAATGCGCGGCTTGATGCCGGGGCGCTGCACGAGATCGAAGTGTTGGCAGCAAAATTATCCGCCGAAGCGAAAGACGAAATCCTCGCGCAGGGCGGTGGCGGGGCAGCGGCGCGCGTGGCGGTGCATCTGCGCTATCCCGGCAGCGACACCACCCTGCCTGTAGCGCTGGGCACGCTCGCGGAGATGACAGCAGCCTTCGCCGCGGCTCACAAGCGCCTTTTCGGGTTCGGCTTCGCGGACAAGGCCCTGATCGCCGATTCCATCGAGGTGGAGGCCCAGTCTCGACCTCCCTCTCCCCCACCGAGGGAGAAGACTGGGGTGACGGGGCCGGCCATTGATGCAGGAACTTCCCCTCAACCTGACCGCACCGGCGCTGCCGCTGGCGCCCCCCCAAGGGGGAGAGGGAAAAGTGGTGCATTCTTCTCCGCCGGCGCCTGGCACGAGGCTGTTATTCATTACACGGCCGACCTGCCGCAGGGCACGCGCCTCGCCGGACCGGCGCTGCTGATCGAGCCCAACCAGACCATCGTGGTCGAGCCGGGCTGGCAGGCGGACGTGACAGAGACGCGGGCGCTGGTTCTGACGCGCATTGCCGCGCGCGAGACTGCGCTGGATACAAAAGCCGATCCTGATCCGGTTCTGCTAGAGGTCTTCGCCAATCTGTTCATGGCGATCGCCGAGGAGATGGGCGAGACGCTGCGTAACACTGCTTCCTCGGTGAACATCAAGGAGCGGCTGGATTTCTCCTGCGCGGTGTTCGATGGGACGGGCGACCTGGTGGCCAACGCGCCGCACATGCCGGTGCATCTGGGCTCGATGGGCGATTGCGTGCGCGCCGTCATCGCGCAGCATCCCAGGATGGGCGAAGGCGACATGTTCGTCACCAACGCGCCCTATGACGGTGGCACGCACCTGCCGGACGTGACGGTGGTGGCGCCGGTATTCGTGGCAGGCGTGCGGCGCTTCTTCGTGGCCGCGCGTGGACACCATGCCGATATCGGCGGCATCTCCCCCGGCTCCATGCCGGCGTTCTCCGAAACGATCGCCGAGGAAGGCGTGCTGTTCGCGGGCATCCGCATGGTGGCAAAGGGCGAGTTCGGCGAGGCGGCGGTGCGCGCGGTGCTGGAATCCGGCAAATACCCGGCGCGCAATCCGGACCAGAACATCGCAGACCTGAAAGCGCAGGCGGCGGCTTGCGCCAAAGGCGCGGCGGAACTGACGCGCGCCTGCGCGCAATATGGCGCGGAAACCATCAGCGCCTATATGTGCCATGTGCAGGACAATGCCGAGGCCAACGTGCGCCGCGTCATCGGCACACTCGAAGATGGCGAGTTTGTCATGCCGATGGACGGCGGGATGGCTATCCATGTGAAAATTGAGGTGGACCGCGAAGCGCGCGGTGCCCGCATCGATTTCTCCGGTACCAGTGCCGAGCAGCCGAACAATCTCAACGCCCCCGCCTCTGTGACGAAGGCGGCGGTGCTCTATGTCTTCCGCTGCCTAGTGGGCGGCGACATTCCGCTCAACGCCGGGTGCCTCAGGCCGCTCGAGATCGTGGTGCCCGAAGGCTCGCTGCTCAATCCGCGCCCGCCGCGCGCGGTGGCCGGCGGCAATGTCGAGACCAGCCAGGCGGTGGTGGATGTCTTGTTCGGTGCGCTGGGCGTGATGGCCGCCGCGCAGGGCACCATGAACAACCTGACCTTCGGCAACGAACGCCATCAATATTACGAAACCATCTGTGGCGGCGCCGGCGCGGGGCGCGACTTCGACGGCCAGTCCGCCGTCCACACCCACATGACCAATTCGCGCCTCACCGATCCCGAAGTGCTGGAGGCGCGCTATCCGGTGCTGCTGGAGGAGTTCTCTATCCGCAAGGGTTCGGGCGGGCGTGGGCGCCAGAACGGCGGCGACGGGGTGCTGCGTCGCATTCGTTTTCGTGAGCCGATGAACGTTTCCATTCTATCCATGCGGCGGCAGACCGAACCCTTTGGTCTCGACGGCGGCGAGACGGGCGCGCCCGGCGTTAATATGGTGCTGCGCGCGGGCGGCGAAATGGCCGGAATGGCCGGCCGCGACGAACTGGACGTGGACGCGGGTGATTCCATTCTTATCGCCACGCCTGGCGGCGGTGGTTTCGGCGAAGTGAAACGCTGATTATCCGTACGCAGAACTTTATTCAATCGCATACGGAGCGTTTGTGCAGGCTCTCGGAAAAGCCACGATTTCCGCCACTTCCCTGATATCGCAGTGCGAAATGCGGCGAAACATTGTTTCGACGCAAGCATTTTTTGGGCTTTCCGAAGTTCTTTTTCCGAGGCAGACTGGTTTTGCTCAAAGAGCATGGAGGGACACATGACCCGCGAACTACAGTCGCTCGCCGTAAGTCTCGTCTTTGTGTTTTTGGCCGCAGTTGTGTTCGGTCTGATTCACTGATCACGATGCGAGGGGAGTTTTCAGAAGGGCCGGGGCGGGGCGCTCCGGCCCTTCTTCTATTCAAAAAATCTAATCCAATTCCGGGCCGAAACCTTATCGCGCAAACCGCTTGTACTTGATGCGGTGGGGCGTGTCGGCATCCATGCCGAGGCGGCGTTTCTTGTCGGCCTCGTACTCCTCGAAATTGCCCTCGAACCATTCGACATGGCTTTCGCCTTCGAAGGCCAGCATGTGCGTGGCCATGCGGTCTAGGAACCAGCGATCATGGCTGATGATCATGGCGCAGCCAGCGAAATCTTCCAGCGCAGCTTCGAGCGCGCGCAGGGTTTCGACGTCGAGGTCGTTAGTCGGTTCGTCGAGCAGCAAAAGGTTGGCGCCGCCGCGCAACAGCTTGGCAAGATGCACGCGGTTGCGCTCGCCGCCCGAGAGCAGGCCCACCTTCTTCTGCTGGTCGCCACCCTTGAAATTGAAGGCGCCGACATAGGCGCGGGAGTTCATGGTGCGCTTGCCGAATTCGAGGATATCGGTGCCGCCGGAGATTTCCTGCCACACCGTCTTATTCGGATCGAGCGAGTCACGCGATTGATCGACGTAGCCCATATGCACCGTATCGCCGATGCGCAAGATTCCGCTGTCGGGCTTCTCCTGCCCGGTGAGCAGGCGGAAGAGCGTGGTCTTGCCCGCGCCGTTCGGCCCGATGACGCCGACAATGCCACCCGGCGGCAGCTTGAAGGTGAGATTCTCGAACAGGAGCTGGTCGCCATAGGCCTTGGAAAGCCCCTCGGCCTCGACCACCACATTGCCCAGCCGCTCGCTCACCGGAATAAGAATCTGGGCCGGGCCGGAGCGCTGCTCCTGCGACTTGGCCAGCAGATCCTCATAGGCATTAATACGCGCCTTGGACTTGGCCTGCCGCGCCTTGGGCGATTGGGCAATCCATTCGCGCTCACGCGCCAAGGTGCGTTCGCGCGCCTCGGCTTCCTTGCCTTCCTGGATCAGGCGCTTTTCCTGAACACCGAGGAAGCTGGTGTAGTTGCCCTCATGCGGAATGCCGCGGCCACGATCCAGTTCCAGGATCCAACCGGTGACATTATCGAGGAAGTAGCGGTCGTGGGTGACGAGGATCACGCAGCCCTTGTATTCGCGCAGCGTCTGCTCCAGCCACGCCACCGATTCCGCATCCAGATGGTTGGTCGGTTCGTCCAGCAGCAGGATGTCCGGTGCCTCCAGCAGCAGACGGCACAGCGCCACGCGGCGCCGCTCGCCGCCGGAGAGCTTGGACACATCCGCGTCCGGCTCCGGGCAGCGCAGGGCGTCCATCGCCATTTCGACCTGGGAATCGAGATCCCAGAGGCCGGCGGCCTCGATCTTGTCCTGCAGTTCGGCCATCTCCTCGGCCGTCTCGTCCGAATAATTGGCGGCGATCTCGTTGAAGCGGTCCACCAGCGTCTTCTTGGCGGCCACGCCGTCCATGACGTTGCCGAGCACGTCCTTGGCCGGATCGAGTTGCGGCTCTTGCGGCAGGTAGCCGGTGGTGACACCGTCGGCCGCCCAGGCTTCGCCGGTGAATTCCTTGTCCTGCCCGGCCATGATGCGCATCAGGGTGGACTTGCCTGCACCGTTGACGCCGACGATGCCGATCTTGGCGCCGGGGTAGAAGCTGAGCCAGATGTCCTTCAGGATCTGCCGCCCGCCGGGGTAGGTCTTGGACAACCCCTTCATTACATAGACAAATTGCGGTCCGGCCATTGGTTCCATCCGATGCAGGGAAGGCGGGCGTTGTAGCGAAGAGGGCCGTCCCCTGCAACGAAGGAATGCGACATGGTGCGACTAACCCTTACTTGACCGGGGTGTCGTATCTCTGCGACACCGATTAAGTGCGCGCGCCCGTGACCAGTTCCTGCTCGAATCCGGCCGGCTCCACCCAGGCGATGGAGCTGGTCTGTTACCGCTGTCCGGCGCGCTCCAGCGATCTGTGCGCCGGGGTGCCGGACAACGAGCTGAAGCTGCTCGCCGCCATCTCCACCCATCTGAAGCTGAGGCCGGAAGAGACTCTGATTCTGGACGGCGACGCCTCCGACCACGTTTATAACGTCGTCAGCGGCACCTTGATGATGACGCGGCTGGGCGCCGACGGACGCCGCCAGATTCTGGCCTTCCTGCTCACCGGCAATTTCATCGGCTTCTCCTCGGATCAGCTCTATCGCTTCAATGTCGAAGCGCTGACCGACTGCGAGCTGTGCCGCTTCGAACGCAAGAAGCTGGAGCCGCTGTTCGAAGCCTACCCCGAGATGGAGCGGCGCTTCCGCCAGATGGCGGCGCGGGTGATCGAGGCATCGCTCGATCTCGTTTTCACGCTAGGCCGGCGCAACGCGACCGAGCGCATGGCCGCGTTCCTGCTGCACCTGCGCGACGCCCAGCGTGAGGCTGCAGAGATTCCCAAGGACACCCAGGCGGTGTGGCAGATCCCTATGACGCGGACCGACATTGCGGACTATCTCGGCCTGACAATCGAAACGGTGAGCCGGGTACTGTCGCGCCTCAAGTCGAAGGGCATCCTGCGCCTGCCGACGCTGCACAGCTTCGAGATCGTGAACGAGACGGCGCTGGTGGACGCCGCCGGCGCGGACTGAAGCGCTTCAGGAAGCGATCAGAAATTGATCTTGGCGCGCGACAGAACGGTCATCGCGTTCTGCCCCTTTTGGCCAGCCAAGTTCATCTGATAACCGGCATTGGCCTGCAGCGCCAGCGCCCCATCGAAGAACGTCGTCACATAGCCGAGTTCAACATCGGTTTCCGGTGTATTGCTCGGCGGCAGCAAATGGTCGCGCGCGACCAAGGTTTCACGCGTGCCGGGCGACGGCACCGTCACCAGCGGTGCGGAGCCGTTGGTACCATAGCTCTGCAACGGGCGGCTGAGCGCCAGACCCAACGCATCGTTGCCGCTGAACAGCCCATGCTTGGCAACGGCGATGCCATAGGCATGGCTTTGCAAGGTATCCGAAGCCGGCAGGCCACCGGCCGGCCTGAGGTTGAGCTGGGTAATACCCTCGTTATAGGAGAACGTAGTCACCCAGCCGGAACCCAGGCCAAAGCGCGCGGATAGACCGACCGACGTCGTCTTGGCCGTGCCGGTCAGCGCATCCGTCGCGGCGGCGGGATTCCCCAGAAGACCGTTTTCTTCGGTGGTCTGCCCGGCGGTCAGGCCGAGGCCGCCCCAGTTGGCGAAGTCCCACACTACGCTGGCCAGAAGCGAATGGGCCTTGCGCGGCTGGAGCGTCGGGTTGCGGCCCTGCAACTCAATCAGCCGCAGCGCCGAGGGAACCGTGAAATCGGCCTGGCGCGGAGACAGGGACGCGGCCGTCAGATTCACGTGCAGATCGTTGGCCAGTGCGATGGTAGCACCGACGAAATTGCCCCCGTCCGTCAGGCTGGCGTAGGGGCTGGCCAGTGCAGACGCCGAATAAAATAGCCCGTCATAAGCGCGATTGCCGGCCAGATCGTAACCATTGAAGCGGCCGGCCATATCGACATTGTAGCCGAAATTGAGCCTCACCCCCGGCGCCAACGCAGCGGACAGCGTGAAATCCTGAAGATCATAATCCAGCCGCGCCGCCTCGTCTGCGAAAAGCCACGGCGCATTGGTCTGCACCGCATAGCCCGAGGCCGAAACCGGACCGAGCGCCGTTTCCACAGTACCGGCAAAGGGCATTACGGTGCGGAACTGGTCGGACACCAGCGTATCGAAACGGCCGAAGGAACCCGCGAGCGGGGCCGGCATCACGCCATCGGCGTGCACGTCCCACGGCGCCAGGGCAGCCGGCATGGCTTGGTTGTCCATCGGGCGGACGCCGTAGACGCTGCTATCGGCCTGGACTGTGGAGGCCAGAAGCCCGGCATGGTTCACGAAGTCGGCGTCTCCGGCCAGCGCGGCATGGCCGATCGACCCGGCGCTCAACCCCGCCAGGGCAACCGATACCGCCAAAAGCAGCCGAATACGCGACACGACCCCCATCTCTCCCCTTCAAAGCGGCGCCAAAGCGCCTTTTAATCCAGCCTAAATTTTACCAGACGGACCCCGTCGATCAACGCCAAGCTAGTTCAAAACTGTGGCACGCAAAACACAACCACAAGTTATTCAACATCGCAGAGACGAATCTGAACGAAGTTTCACCCCAATCTCGCCTTGCTGTCCCAAATCGACACTGCGCGACTTGCCCGTAATCTTAGGACCAATCAAATGAACCACGCACCTGTCAACACCGGAATCCTGCCGGTAACGCCCTATCAGCAGAATTGTTCGCTGGTGTGGTGCCCGGCCAGCATGAAGGGTGCGGTGATCGATCCCGGCGGCGAGTTGCCGCGCATCGAACACGCCATCGCCGCCAAAGGTGTGACCGTCGAGAAAGTCCTGCTGACACACGGCCACATGGATCACGCCGGCGGCGCGGCGGCGTTGGCACAGAAGCTGGGCGTACCCATCGAAGGGCCGAACCCGGGCGATCGCTTCCTGCTCGATTCGCTGGCGGAGCAAGGCGCGCGCTTCGGCATTCCGGATGCTGAAAACTGCGCGCCCGACCGCTGGCTCGAAGACGGCGAAGAGGTCCGTGTGGGCGAGGCGGTGCTGGGCGTGCGCCACTGCCCCGGCCACACCCCCGGCCATGTGGTCTTTTACAATCAGGCAGCGAAGTTGGCCTTCGTCGGCGATGTGCTGTTCAAGGGCTCGATCGGCCGCACCGACCTGCCCGGCGGGAACTTCGAGCAGCTCATCAATTCGATCACCCAAAGGCTGTGGCCGCTGGGCGACGACATGCGCTTCGTGCCCGGCCACGGCGAGACTTCGACCTTCGGCTTCGAACGCAAGACCAACCCCTTCGTCGCCGACGCTGTGCTGGGCGGCTGAGCCACCCGCCCTTCGCCATGCCGGCTGGACACCGGCCGTCCGGCCGTCGCATGTTGCTTTGCACAAGAAATCGCAGGGAGTAAGCCCAATGACCGCCATCAATCCGGTGACCGATCTTGCCCGCGACGGCGAGATCGCCGTCATCACCCTGAACTCGCCGCCGGTGAACGCGCTTTCGGGCCAGGTGCGCGACGGCCTGGCCGAAGCCTTCCGGCAAGCCATCGCCGACGGCACCGCCAAGGCCATCGTGCTCATCTGCGCGGGCAAGACCTTCATCGCCGGCGCCGACATCAGCGAGTTCGGCAAGCCGATGACCGGCACCAGCCTCTTCGATCTTGAGCAGATCATCGAGAATGCGCCCAAGCCGGTGGTGGCGGCGATCCACGGCACGGCACTGGGCGGCGGCCTCGAAGTGGCCCTCTGCGCGCATTACCGCGTGGCGGTGCCCAGCGCAAAGTGCGGCCTGCCCGAAGTGAACATCGGCCTCTTGCCGGGCGCAGGCGGCACGCAGCGCCTGCCGCGCATCGTCGGCGTGGAAGCCGCGCTCGACATGGTGACCAGCGGCAAGCATGTGAACGCGAAGAAATGCCTCGAAACCGGCCTGATCGACACGCTTGCGCCGGAGGACGGCTTGCGCGCGACCGCCATCGAATTTGCCAAGACGGTTGTGGCCGAAAACCGGCCGCTCAAAAAGGTGCGCGAGAACAACGCCAAGGTCGAAGCCGCGCGTGGCAAGCCGGAGATATTTGCAGAGTTCCGCAAGACGAACGCCCGCAAGTTCCGCGGCTTCCTGGCGCCCGAATACAACATCCGCTGCATCGAGGCGGCGGTGAACCTGCCCTTCGATGACGGCCTGAAGGCCGAGCGCAAGATGTTCATGGAGCTGATGACCGGCCCGCAATCGGCGGCGCAGCGCTACGTCTTCTTCGCCGAGCGCCAGGTCTGGAAGCTGCCCGACATCGCCGACGACACGCCGGAAATCCCGGTGAAGAAAGTGGGCGTGATCGGCGCGGGCACGATGGGCGGCGGCATCGCCATGAACTTCCTCAACGCCGGCATTGCCGTAACCATCGTGGAGACGAGTGAGGAGGCGCTGACCCGCGGCCTTGCCATCATCCGCAGGAATTATGAGAACACGGCCAGAAAGGGCCGCATGACGATGGCGGATGTCGAGAAGCGCATGGGCCTGCTCACCGGCACGCTCGACATGAACGCGCTGGCCGATTGCGACCTGGTGATCGAGGCGGTGTTCGAGCGCATGGACATCAAGAAGGAGGTGTTCGGCAAGCTCGACGCCATCGTCAAGCAGGGCGCGATCCTGGCCAGCAACACGTCCTACCTGAACGTCGACGAGATTGCCGCCTCCACCAAGCGCCCGGAATACGTGCTGGGCCTGCACTTCTTCTCGCCCGCCAATGTGATGCGGCTGCTCGAAGTGGTGCGCGGCGCCAAGACCGCCAAGCCGGTGATCGCCACCGCGATGAAGACCGCCAAACGCATCGGCAAGATCGCCGCGCTGGTCGGCGTCTGCCACGGCTTCGTCGGCAACCGCATGCTGGCGCAGCGCCAGCGCGAGGCCAACAAGCTGGTGCTGGAAGGCGCCATGCCGTGGGACGTGGACCGCGTGCTTTACGATTTCGGCCTGCCGATGGGGCCGTTCGCCATGAGCGACCTGGCGGGCCTCGACATCGGCTGGGTGAAGGAGAAAACCTCCAGCTCCACCTTGCGCGAAATCCTCTGCGAGATGGACCGCCGCGGCCAGAAGACCGGCGCCGGCTTCTACGATTACGACGAGAACCGCAAGGCCACGCCCTCGCCCGTCACGGAAAAGATCATCACCGAGTTCCGCGCCAAACAGGGCATCACGCCCCGCAAGATCAGCGACGAGGAAATCCTCGAGCGCTGCATCTATCCCATGATCAACGAGGGCGCGAAGATTCTGGAGGAAGGCAAGGCCATCCGCGCGTCCGACATCGATATCGTCTGGATCAACGGCTATGGCTGGCCGGTCTATCGCGGCGGCCCGATGTATTACGGCGACAGCATCGGCCTCGACAAGGTGCTGGCGAAGATGCGCGCCTGGCACGCCAGCATGGGCGCGGATTTCAAGCCCGCCGCGCTGCTGGAAAAACTGGTGGCGGAAGGCAAGACTTTCAGAGACTTAAAGTGACGCCGGTGGCGAATGGCGCGCAGGGTTTCGTCTGTTCGCCACTCGTCGCAAACAGAACGAAGGCGGCTGCCGGGCATTGTGAATTCAGTGGTGAGAAGAACAGATGCGCCCGGCGGAGCCGCCTTCGGCTTGAAACTACGGCAGGCCGGCCATCAACGGTTTGACGCGCAACCGCCGGCACCTTCGCTTCGCCACAGGCCTTGCAGAATACCTTCCGCACAGATGCACGCGAGGTTGCACCTGGCCCTGTCTGGCCTCGCGTTAGCGTCGCACAAGCACGCGCGGACGGCCGCGCCGGGATAGGAACATGGGACACTCCAATCTTTTCACGAGGTGGAGATGGGAGTGGCGAGGCCCGGCTTCAAGGCGCGCAGATCACTTACGCCGACAACGTGTCGCCCGCGCAACAGCGTGACGCTGGTGCGAGAAATGTAAGGCGGGGAAACAGGTGAACTCTTTCCGGGCCGCGCCGTTACCGGCCGATCTTCGACAGGTCGAACGACGTCGTCTGGTAGATCTGGTTGAGCCAGTTGCCGAACAGCAGATGGGCATGGCTGCGCCAGCGGTTGAGCGGCGGGCGCTTGGGATCGTCGCCGGGAAAATAGTCGTACGGCACGGCGACGGGCTTGTCGGAGGCCAGATCGCGGAAATATTCGTCGGCCAGCGAGTTCGTATCATATTCGATGTGGTTGAACATGTGCAGCGCGTGATGCGCCGGGTCATCCAGCAGGCACAGGCCCGCAACCTCCGCATCGGCCAGCACCTTCATGCCGCTGGCCGCCGGAATTTCGCCGCTGCGCACTTCGGTCCAGCGCGAGACGGGAATCAGGAAATCGTCGGAGAAGCCGCGCAGATAGGGCGAGACCGGATCGAGGATGCGGTGGCGGTAAACGCCGAACATCTTCTGCGGCAGCAGGTATTTCTGCATGCCGTGGAAATGGTGGACCGCCGCCTGCGCGCCCCAGCACACCGAGAAGACGCCGTGGACGTTGCTCTGCGTCCAGTCGAAGATGCGGCGCAGCTCGTCCCAATAGGTCACCTCTTCGAACGGCATCGTCTCCACCGGGGCGCCGGTGACGATCAGGCCATCGAACTTTTCGCCGCGCACGTCCTGCCAGTCGCGATAGAACGAGATGATGTGGTCGCTGGGGGTGTTGCGCGGCACATGGTTGGTGATCTTGATCAGCGTCAGTTCCACCTGCAGCGGCGAGGCGCCGAGCAGGCGCGCGAACTGCGTCTCGGTCCGGGCCTTGTTCGGCATGAGATTGAGCAAGCCCACACGCAGCGGCCGGATATCCTGGCGGATGGCATCGGTCTCGCCCATGACCATGACGCCTTCCGCGTCCAGAATGGCGCGGGCCGGCAGGTTGTCTGGAATCTTGATCGGCATGTCTCGGTCCATCCCACGGCGCGAAAGGGCAAGACCGAAAGTGGCGTGACCCGTTTGGTTGCCGGTCCGGCCACATCCTCCCGTCGCGGGGAGCGCCACCTTGCTCGGGAAGCAGGTTGGCGTCGGGCAATGCCCAACTCTTGATGTCCGCCGTTCTCTAGGGCGTCCGCGCCGCGTTGACAAGCCTGTGCGCCTCGAACGGGCCAGGATTGTCTGCCACCCGCCGATCGGCCAAGCTGCAGCGGCGGCGCGAATCCCGGCCGCCGGAGGGGCAAGCGTGCAGTTCGAATTCTTTCTCACTGCCGTCACCACGCTGTTCGTGGCCATCGGGCCGGTCGATCTGGCGCCGATCTTCGTGGCGCTGACGGCGGGCCAGGGCGCGGTCGCGCGCACGCGCCTGGCCCTCATCGCCACCGCCACGGCGGCGGTGGTGCTGCTGGCCTTCGCCTTCGGCGGCAACGAGCTGCTGGGGCTGCTTGGCGTGGGCCTGCCCGCCTTCCGCACGGCGGGCGGCATCCTGCTCTTGATGGTGGCGGCGGACATGCTGCTGGCCAAACACTCCGGCGTCTCCTCCATCACCGAGGGCGAGGAAGAGGAAGCCCGCCACCGGCCGGACATCGCCGTGGTGCCGCTGGCCATCCCGCTGATTGCGGGCCCCGGCTCGATGACGGCGATCGTACTCTTGATGGGCAAAGCCCGCAGCCTGACGGACGGCGCGCTGGTGCTGGCCGGCCTTGCCGTGGTGCTGGCGCTGACATTGATGACGATGCTGGCCGCCGGAAAGCTGGTGAAGGTCATGGGCGTGACCGGCGCCAACGCCATCGCGCGCATCTCCGGCATCCTCTTGGCGGCGCTCGCCATGCAGTTCGTGTTCGATGGCCTCACGGGCAGCGGGCTGTTTCATTAGATCGTTCCGGAGATCGCCCGAGAGATCATCCGGCGCGCCTCCAAGAATTTTTTGCGAAAATGCGCCGCGGCATCACAAAAGGCTTTACCTCGAAAAAAAAAGACGGTTAAAAGCTAAGCAAGCACACAGGTTTAGCCTGGGCTGAGATTTCGGGAACCCAATGCGTGTAACGTGGCGCTGGTTGGCTGCGGCTGTGGCCGTGTGTCCGCAAGCTACGCTGGCGGCAGCCACCGCCGGCGCACCGCTCGTACAGGTCCATGCGCCGGACACCGATCTCAGCATCTCCGGCGGCGCGGCGCCCGGAAACAGTCCGGGTGTCAAGGGCGAAGCCGATCTCACGCTGGGACTTGCCGGCGTCACCACCGACATCAAGGGTACCGCGCTCGCCGGCAACAGCGAAACCACGCAGCAGGGCGATGCCTGGAGCAGCGGCGCGGTCAGCATCGACACGCACTGGCAAAGCGGCCCCGCCACCTGGGATTTGCAGGCAACGCAGAGCTTCCGGCACAGCCTGTTCGAAGGCACCCGGGCCGGCGCGCTCACCTCTCTCTATTCCGAACAGCAGAGCGAGCAGAACAGCAGCCGCGGCACCGTCGCGCTGCGGCCGCTGACGACGCTGGGGCTGACCCTGGGCGCGGAGAGCCAGGATACCTCGACCATCCAGGGCCAATGGCAGGTCAGCGCCAAGCAACAGAAAACCCGCGTCGAAACCAGCAGCGAACGCGCCTTCGCCAAGGCGAACTGGTCGCCGGTCACGGCCGTCTCGCTGGACGGCGAGGTCGCCGTCGCCGCAACGAGCATGGCGCTGGACGGCACGGCCAGCGGCCGGACCCAGTATCAGGCGCTGGAACCGCGGCTGGGCGTGACGCTGAAGCCGTGGACGGGAAGCCAGCTCGCCGTCTCCGTCGAGAAGACCGTGACCCCGCTCGACCCCGGAAATTTCGCTGCCTACGTCGCCGCCACCGGCCGGCCTGAGGACATGCCCCTCAAGCCCGACAGCGCGCGCGCCGTCAACGTCGCCGTGAAACAGACCCTGGGCTCCGGAATTTCCGTTGAGACTGCCTATCGCGACGCCGCGCTCGACAGCACCACCGCGCTGGTGCCCGCAGCGAGCGGCGAAACGCCAGCCAGCATCTCCGGCGGCAACGCCCAGAGCATCCGCACGCAGCTCACCCTGTCGCTGGCGGCGCTGGGCCTGCCGGCCACCAGCGTGTCATCCAACTCGGTGTGGCGGCACTCGTGGATCAGCGATCCCGTCACGGGCCGGGAACACAGTCTTTCCGGTGAAATCCCGCAGGAAACCCAGTTGAGCCTCACCCATGCGATGCCACAGCAGCATCTGACCTGGGGGCTTAATGGCACACTGGGCGCCCAGACCTCCTATTATCAGGCTGCTGAACTCAGCACCGTCACCAGCAGCGGCAGTTTCGGCGCCTTCGTGCAGTACGATCCGGGCCCGTTCTCGTTGCGCTTCCATGTGGACGGGCTCGCCGGCACTACGGATCGGCGGGATATTTTCTATTCCGGAAGCCGCGCGAACGGCCTGATCGACCATGTCGGGAATAGCCAGGCCGACGCCCCCACCGTCGGACTGTCGCTCGTCACGGCGCTGAACGGCTGAGCCGCCCCGGACGGCCTTCCTGCCGCAGCCTGCGACGCTTCGGCAGGAAGGGAGACTCCGGCGCCTGCCTGTGCTAGGTGCGGCCACCGAAAACGGGGGGCTGGGCCCCCGTCAGAACGGAACCGGATCATGAACAGGCTCAAGGATCTCGAACGCATCGGCCAGTCCGTGTGGCTGGATACGCTGGCGCGCGGCATGATCGAGAGCGGCGAACTCTCCCGGCTGATCGAGACCGATGGAATCGCCGGCATGACCTCCAACCCCGCGATCTTTGAGAAGGCCATCACCAGCGGCAAGGAATACGACGAGGACATCGCCCGCGCCGTGGCAGCCGGCGAGGATGTGGGCACCATCTATCGCCGGCTCGCCGTGCATGACATCCAGGGTGCGGCCGACGCCCTGAGGCCGGTCCATGACCAGACCAAGGGCCAAGACGGCTTCATCAGCCTCGAAGTCTCGCCCTATCTGGCCGACGATACGCAGGGCACCATCGAAGAGGCGCTGTCGCTCGCCGCCGAGATCGACCGCCCCAACCTGATGATCAAGGTGCCGGGCACCAAGGCCGGCATCCCTGCGGTCCGCGCGCTGACGGCCCGCGGCCTCAATATCAACGTCACCCTGCTGTTCTCCTGTGAAACCTATGGCGAGGTGGCGCGCGCCTATCTCGAAGGGCTGGAGGCGCTGCCGGCCGATGCCGATCTGTCCCGCGCGGCGAGCGTGGCCAGCTTCTTCGTCAGCCGCATCGATACGAAAGTCGATGCGCTGATCGACCAGCTGCTGGAAGTCTCCACCAAGCCCGATGCTCTCGCGGCGCTGCGCGGCAAGGTGGCGGTGGCCAACGCCAAGCTGGCCTACCAGCTTTACAAGACGATCTTCTCCGGCCCGCGCTGGGAGAAGCTGGCGGCGCGCGGCGCCCGCCCGCAGCGCCTGCTCTGGGCCTCCACCAGCACCAAGAACAAGGCCTATCCGGACGTGCTCTATGTCGACACGCTGATCGGCCCCGACACCGTCAACACCATGCCGCCGGAAACGCTCGCCGCTTTCCGCGACCACGGCACCGTCGCGGCCACCATCGAGGACGACATCGAGGAAGCGAAGGCCACGCTCAAGGCCCTGGCCGACAACGGCATCTCGCTCGACGCGGTGACGGAAGATCTGGTCGAGGACGGTGTGGCCAAATTCGCCGAGGCCAGCGACCGGCTCTACGCCGCGCTGGCGTGCAAGCGCCTCAAGCTGCTCGACAGCGCCGTGGCACAGGTCAGCGAGGCCCTCGGCCCGGCTGCGGACGCGGTGAAGAAGAAAATCGCCGAGTGGACCAAGGCCGGCGGCGGGCGCCGGCTGTGGGCGCGCGACGCCACACTGTGGACCGACTCCGGCGAGGCCAACTGGCTGGGCTGGCTCGACATCGTCGGGCAGGAGCAAGCCAATCAGAACCAGCTCGTCAAATTCCGCGATGCTATCGGCCACGCGCACCTGACCGACGTGGTGCTGCTCGGGATGGGTGGATCGAGCCTGGGGGCGGCCGTGCTCTCCGACAGCTTCGGTCATCGCGAAGGCTGGCCGCAGCTCCACATCCTCGATTCCACCGATCCCGACCAGATCAAGGCGGTAGAGGACAAGATCACGGTGCCGACGACGCTGTTCATCGTCTGCTCCAAATCGGGCTCGACGCTCGAGCCCAACCTGCTCAAGGACTATTTCTGGAACCGCGCGCTCAGGGCGACCGATGCCAGGCGCGCAGGCGCGGCCTTCGTCGCCGTCACCGATCCCGGCTCGTCGATGGAGGCGGTGGCGCGCGAGAACCATTTCGCCGAAATCTTCCACGGCGCGCCCGCCATCGGCGGACGCTATTCGGTGCTCTCCAAGTTCGGCCTGGTGCCGGGCGCGGCGCTCGGCCTCGACCTCGCCCGCTTTCTGGGCGAAACCCAGCGCATGGTCACGAGCTGCGGCCCGTTGGTGCCGCCGGTAGCCAACCCCGGCGTGCGCCTTGGCCTCACGCTGGGCACGCTGGCCACGGAGTGCGGGCGCGACAAGATCACCATCGTTGCCTCGGACGCACTGGAAACGATGGGCACCTGGCTCGAACAGCTCATCGCCGAATCCACCGGCAAGCAGGGCAAAGGCCTGATCCCGGTGGACCGCGAGCCGCTGGGGACACCGGAAGCCTATGGCGAGGACCGCGTCTTCGTGCATCTGCGCCAAGCCGGCGTCGGCGATACCGAAGGCATCAAGGCGCTGGAGGATCACGGCCATCCCGTCATCCGCATCGTGATCGAGGATTCCTTCCAGCTCGGCCAGATCTTCTTTATGTGGGAGATCGCGGTGGCGGTGGCCGGCGCGGTGATGGGCATCAATCCGTTCGACCAGCCCGACGTCGAATCCGCCAAGGTCGAGACGCGCGAACTGACCGCCACCTACGAGAAGACCGGCGAACTGCCGCAGGAGGCACCGTTCTTCGAGGCGGGCGGCCTAGCGCTCTACGCCGATGCCGCCAACCGCAGCGCGCTGGGCACACGAAACAGCATCGCCGCCTATCTGAAAGCGCATCTGGCGCGCCTCAACGCGCACGACTACTTCGCCTTCCTCGCCTTCATCGAACAGTGCGCCGACAACGATGCGCCGTTCCAGACCATGCGCGAGGCGCTGCGCAACGCGAAGAAGAACGCCACCTGCCTCGGCTTCGGGCCGCGCTTCCTGCATTCGACCGGACAGGCCTACAAGGGCGGGCCGGACACCGGCGTTTTCCTGGTCGTCACCTGCGAGCACCAGGATGTGCTGGAAATCCCCGGGCACAAGCTCAGCTTCGACGCCGTCGAACGGGCGCAGGCGCTGGGCGACTTCGCCGTGCTCAACGAGCGCGGGCGGCGGGCGCTGCGCGTGCATCTGAAGGAAGTCAACGCCGGGCTTCAGGCCCTGCGCACCGCGTTCGAACAAGCGCTGCGCTAAACTATTCCACCAGCACCACGCGCGCGGGCGGCGCCTGCATGGCGGCGAGCGTGCGGCCGGCGGCGTCCACCGCGGCTTCCGGCGTGCGGCGCGGATCGGCCACCAGCAGCACCGCATCGGCCTGGCGCAACAGCGCCTGCGCCTGTCCCGGCTGCGTCAACGGCGTGGCATCGACGAGGACGAGATCGGCACTGTCGCGCAGATGCGCGAACAGGCGCCGCGCCACCTGCGAGGTCCATACCGCATCGGCATTGGCGACCGGCGCCAGGTTCGAAAGCAGCAGCGCGCCCGAGCGCGGATCCTTGACGAAGCAATGACTGAGCGGCGCGCTGCCGCGCATCGCATCGAGGATACCATAAACGATGCGCCGGCAGCCGAGCGTGTGGGCGACGGGCGCGCGGCTGAGATCGCCATCCACCAGCACCACCTTCCAGCCGCTGCGGGCGGCGATGCGCGCCAGGCCGAGCGCCACGGCGGTCTTGCCTTCCTCGGCATTGAGCGCGGTCAGCGCCACCACTCGCGGGCGCGCGCCGCGCGGCGGTGCCACCAGCGTCTGCATCAGGTCCGCCATGCCCTGCACGAAGGCGCTGCCCGGCCAGTCGATCGCCGCATCGGCCGCGCGGACCGAAGCGGCGTCCTTGACGCGCGCGAACACCGGCACGCGCACCGGTGCCGCTTTGGGTTCGCGCTTTTGCGTAGCCGCCGTCGCAAGCGGAAGCCGGTAGCGTTCCGCCAGCAATGCCGCCAGCAAGCCCAGCAGCAGCGATACCGGCACCGCCGCCGCGAAGATCAGCACACGATGCGGCCCGCTGGGCGCAGCGGGCACCGGCGCCGGCGAGATCACGCGCGCATCGGGCATCTGGATGGCTTCCTGGTCCTGCGTCTGGCGCAGGCGGGTGACGAAGGATTCGTACATGCTGCGCGTGGAGGCGGCATCGGCCTGCAGCGCTTTCAATTTCACCATCGTCAGATTCTGCGTCGCCGCTTCGCGCTCGGTGCGCCGGAAGCTGTCGTTGAGCGAGGCGATCTGGGCCCTGGCCTCCTCCACGTCGCTTTCGAGCGAACCTTCGATGCGCTCGACTTCCATGTTCAGCTTGTTCTCGAGATCGCTGCGCTGCGACTTGGCCGCGACCATCTTGGGATGGAGCGGACCATAGCGCGTGGCATATTCGGCGATCGTGCGGGTGAGATCGGCTTCCTGCGTGCGCAGCTGCACGATCAGCGGCGAGGCCACCACCTGCGAAACGTCGGCGGCGTGGCCGGAGGCCACCAGCGCCTTGATGCGGTTGTAGGACGCTTCCTTGGCGGCGAGATCGGCCTGAGCCTGCACCAACTGCGTGCTGATGGTGGCAAGCTGCTGATCGGTGAGCGAGGTGCCGTCGGCCGCCAGGTTCAGGCTGTGCGCGACCTTGTAGTTCTCCACCGCCGCATCGGCGGCCTGCACCTGATCGGAGAGCTGCGCGACCCGGCGGGTCAGCCAAGCCGTGGCCTTGTCTGCGGCTGCGGATTTCATCCTGACCTGCCCGGCGACGTAGGCATCGGCCACGGCATTGGCGACGCGCGCGGCTTTTTCCGCGCTCGACGCCGTGACGCGCACGTCCATCGAGGTTGAAAGCCCGATGGCATCGACAGACAGATGATGCAGCAGCGCATCGATGGCCGCTTCGCGCTGACCGGGCGCATCCGGTGCAGCGTGGCCGCCGAACCAGCTCAGTGGATTGAGCGAAGGTGCGTGCGGGGCTGCCTTTGCCGCCGGATTGAATTCGGGATCGTGGATCAGGTCCAGCCGGTCCACCACCGTGCCCGCCAGATCGCGCGAGGTCAGGATCTGAATCTGGTTCTGCAGCGAGGCGGTATCGGTCGGCAGTTCGGAGAGCACCGCTGAAAGATCGGCGACGTTGTTCTTGCGCTGGTCGAGCATCACCACCGCGGACGCCGAATAGACCGTTGGCAGCACCGCCAGCACCAGCAGCGTCAACGCCAGCACCGAAAGGGCGACGACGACGATCAACCGCTGCCGCTCGCGCATCACACGCACGAGATCGCGCACACCGAACGACGTGCCCGCGGGCACGCCGTCCTGCGCTCCGGCTGCCGCCGGCCCGGACTCTGCCGGAATCGCTCCGGCCGGTGTGGTGCCGCGAAGGAACATGACTTGATGTAACCGGGCGCTAGCTGCGAATTGGTTAACCCCGGCGCCGGCGCCGACGGCGCCAACGGACGGATTCGCCCGTGCATATGGTGAGCGGCAATAGTTAACCGGCTGTTAAGCACTGTGAATGCCGTAAAGGCGATGCAGCGCGCCGCTGTTTCGCCCGCCAATCGGCCAGCGCTTTGTTCCCGGGCCCGTCCAGGCACTGGCGCAACACAGCGGGATCGTCCCACGGCACATCGTGATATGCGTTCGCAAGGTGCGGGCTCGCCGGATCGCGCGCCCATTCCTGCGGGAACAGCGCAATGTATCCTGCGTCGCCAATAGCGCGGCGCGCCGGCACCGCCGCCGCCGCGGCACGCGCGGCGAGGCCGGCGACGAGATCCTTGCCCTCGCCCAGCGCCAGCGCAGCCGTCTGGGTGGCGCGCGGATTGATCTCCAGCAGATGCACCTTGCCGGCGCCGTCGCGGATGAAGTCGAGGCCGTGAAAACCGCTGAGCCCAGCCATCCGCGCCAGCGTTCGCGCCGCCTCGGCCATCACCGGATCGTCCACGCAGCGCACGACCGAGGCCGGACCGGTGCGGCCGCAGGACACCGCCACATCCAGATGGATCGCCGCCGCCACCTCGCCCTGCCAGGCGGCAAAGCTCGTGGTGGCAAGCGCGCCGGAGACGAATTGCTGCACCGACAGCACCGGCGCCGGGGCGGCCAGCGCTTCGACGACGTGATGCGCGTCGCGGCGCTTGAAACTGCGCAGCAGCGCCCGCAGCGGCGGCAGCGGCCGGGCCATGCGGCGGAACGCGTCATAGGCCTCTTCGCGCGTGTGGACCACGGCAACGCCGTCGCCGGCCCAGCTGCCGTCCGCCTTCAGCACCGCCGGCAGGCCAACGGCGGCAAGCGCGGTATCGAGATCGTCGAGGCTGGCGATGCTCCGCGTCGCCGGAACGGCGATGCCGGCCGCGGCAGCCGCCGCCATCAGTTGGGCGCGCGACATCAGCGCGCCGTAATGCTCCGGCTTTCCCAGCGACCGGGCGATCAGCGCCGCCACGGCATCGTCGCCGTGGTCGGTGCATGCGTCATGGAGCGCGATGAGCTGGCGTACCGCGCGGTCGTCGCACGGCACGACCAGATCGGGCGCGCATTCGGCGATCGCCCGTGCCAGCGCCGCCAGGGGCGCAAAGGCGCTATGGCGGCGAACGGTCCGGGCGAAGCGGCTCCGGTGAACGGACGCACCCGCCGGCGCCAGCGCATCGGCCGTCCAGCCGATCCCGGCGAACGCGCCAGCCAGCCGGGCAGCCGACGGCCAGGGCATGGTGGCGACGATCAGAACCTTGCTGCTCATGATGCAGGGGCGATCCGTAAATTCCGCCAGCACACATGCACGAGGCATGCCGGGTCAGGGTCTGGCACGGTTCATGGAACAATCCGGACAAACGGCCAAAGAGCGCTGGCGGACGTGCCAAACCGGGATTTGAACCGGGCCGGCAGGCCAGAACGACACAGCGGCGGGCCGTGGCGCGAAACTTTGGAGAGGTTGCCATGTCCAGGATTTGTGACGTTGCCGTGATCGGTGCAGGGCCCTACGGGCTTTCGCTCGCTGCCCACCTGAATGCCCGCGGCATCGATTTCCGTATTTTCGGCAAGCCGATGTCGAGCTGGCGCGAACATATGCCCAAGGACATGCTGCTCAAGTCCGACGGCTTCGCCTCCAATCTCGATGCGCCGAACGCCGGCGCCACGCTCGCCGCCTACTGCCAGGCGCGCGGCATCGCCTATGCCGATCAGGGCCTGCCAGTTCCGCTCGGCGTGTTCAACGACTACGCGAGCTGGTTCCAGAAGCGCTTCGCCGCCAACCTGGAAGAACAGAACGTCGTCTCACTGGAACAGGATCCGAACGGTTTCATTCTGGAGCTGGAAAACGGCGAACGCCTGCAGGCGCGTCAGGTGGTCAATGCCGTGGGCATCACCTGGTTCGCCGACATGGCCTCGCAGCTGAAGAGCCTGCCCGGCTGGGCGGCCTCGCACAGCTTCGCCCATCGCGACGGCGCGCCGTTCAAGGGCAAGGAAGTGATCGTGCTGGGCGCCGGCGCTTCGGCCATCGACCTGGCCGCGCAACTGGCCGACGGCGGCGCCAACGTGCGCCTCATGGCGCGCGCCAGTCACATCCGTTTCCACGATGCGCCTGATCCCGCTGCCGCCACGCTGCTCAACCAGCTCAAGAGTCCTTCGACCGGCATCGGGCCAGGCTGGCGCTCGTTCTTCTGCGTGAACGCGCCGCTGCTGTTCCATCGCCTGCCGGAAAAGCTGCGCCTGCGCGCCACCGAACGACACCTGGGCCCGGCGCCGGGCTGGTTCATGCGTGACCGCGTGGACGGACGCATTCCCGCCCTGCTCGGCCGCGAATTGCTGTTCGCGCAGACCGAAGGCGATCGCGTGGCCCTGCGCGTCGCCGATGCCGGCGGCGAGCAGGAGACGCTGACCTGCGACCACGTCATTTCCGCCACCGGCTTCAAGCCGGAGTTGCATCGCCTGCCTTATCTCAAGCCGGATTTGCTGGCGCGCATCGCGCAGGTAGCCAATACCGCCGTCCTCAGCGACCAGTTCGAGACGTCCGTGCCCGGGCTCTATTTCACCGGCCCCGCGGCGGCCAACGCCTTCGGCCCGGTGCTGCGCTTCATGGTGGGGGCCGAGTTTGCCGCGCCGCGCATTGCGGCGCATCTTGCCCGCAGGCTGGGCGCGCGGCAGCTGAAAGCAGCGGCCTGATCAGGCCCTGACGCCGGCGAAGGCGCGCCGCATGGCGCGCCACATCGCCGTGCGCCCGAACGCGTAATCCAGCGGCAGCGTGCGCGGTGCATAGCCGATCAGCCGTTCCTCGAAGGTCGGCTGGCGCAGGAAGCGATCCGAAAGCCCCCAGGTCAGCACCTGATCGACGGCTTCGTTCGCCAGCACGACATCGAGAAAGCGGGCCGCGGCGTCGGCGACGGAACGGTCCCGCACGGCGATGTCGAGCGGCCCGCGGCCGTCATCGACATCCAGTTCGGTGACGAGGATGCGAAGGCCCATTGCCTTTACCTCGTCCAGAAAGCGCGACAGCGCCCTGGCATCAATGCCGCCGCGGAAGGCGGCGAGATGGCCCTGCAGCCCCAGCGCATCGATCGGCACGGATCGCGCCTTGAGCCCTTCGAGAAACTTCAGCGTGGCGGCGCGGAAGCAGTCGTAGAACGGCCCTGCCTGCTCGCAGCCCCAATCGTTGTAGACGAGCTGGGCGGACGGATCGGCGGCACGCGCGGCATGGAGCGCGGCATCGATGTAGCCGGGGCCGAAGGTCTGCAGCCAGAAGCTGTCCCGCAAATTATCGGCGCGGCCATCGGCCGGCGACAGCACTTCGTTGATCACGTCCCACGAGCCGATGCGCCCGCGATAGCGGCCTATCACCTGCGCGATGTGAGCAGTGAAGAGGCGCTCGTCGCGCGTGCTGCGCACCAGATCCTCCAGCCACGGCGGATTGCTCAGATGCCAGACCAGCGTGTGCCCGCGAAAGACAAGATCGTGATCTTCGGCGAACTTCACAAGTTTGTCGGCGGCGGAGAAATCGTAGCGCCCGGGTTCCGGCTCGAGCGCGTCGCGCTTCATCTCGTATTCGGGCACGATGACGCCCGCCTCGCGCAGCAGCACGGGACGGAAATCGCTGCGCTGCAGCTCGTAATTCGCGGTGGCGCAGCCATAGAGCCGGCCCGCGGCCCGCGCGGCGCTGCGCAGCGACGGCATCGTCTCTCCAAACGCCGGCAGCAGCGGCGCCGCAGCCGCGGCAGCCAGCAAGGCGCGCCGGGTCAGCATGGCGTCTTGGCCGCGCTGGACGGCAGCGTCGAGTCCGCGAGCCTCCGGTACGCTGTATCCGGCAGGAAAATCTGCAGGAAGATGCGCGCCGCCAGCGCGGGCCGGTAAGCGCCATGGATCAGCGCAGAGAGAAAGAGCTTGAGCGCCGCGGCCTTGCTGGTGGCGGCGACGCCCTTGGCGATGTACCAGCCGCGGCAGCCGTAATAGGCGCGGGCCGGAATCACAGGGCGCATGCGCGCGAGCCAGGGCAGCAGGCTCCTGCTGCTGCTGGCGGCCGAAAGACGCGAGGGCGTGGCCACGTCGTGCCAGATCGCGCCCGGCTCCTCCGCCATCACGAATTGGCAGCCGGAAAGATAGAGGCGGATGGCGAAATCCGCATCGTCGCCATAGCCGACCGTCTCGTCATAGCGCACGCGCGCCGCGATTTCGCGCGGCACCACCAGCGTAATGGTCGGCACGAAGCCGCGCTCACACAGCAGGTAGTTCGCCATGTGCTCGCCCGGCCGCGGGCCGCGCGGCGGCTTCAGGAAGTTGCGGCCGTCGCCACGGTCCACAATCATGCGGGCGAAGCCGGCGGTGTCCGTGGTGTTCTCCAACAGCCTCGCCATGCGTTCCAGATGATGCGGCAGGAAATTGTCGTCGGAATCGAGGAAGGCGACGTAGCGCCCGTGTGCCAGGTCGATGCCGCGGTTGCGCGCCGCGCTGGCGCCGGCGTTCTGCTGCCGCACGCAACGGATGCGCGGATCGGCGAACGCCGCCGCCGTTTTCGCGGGATCGTCGGCCGAGCCGTCGTCCACCACCACGATCTCGAAATCCTGACAACTCTGCGCGCGCACCGATTCGAGCGCGCCGCGCAGCAGCTCCGCCCGGTTGTAGACCGGGATCACCACCGAGAAGAGCGGAGGCGCCACGCTCATGCGCGGCGCTCCGCCACCGCAGGCGGGCGCAGGCCGCGCAGCATGGCGATGGTCAGAAGCAGCGTGGTCCACATCACGCCATCGCTCTCCAGATAGTCGGATTCCAGGAAGTTGTGCAGCACCACGAAACAGAAGATCGCGAACAGCAGCGCTTTCAGCTCCAGATTGTCCGGATCGCGCCGGTAGAGGGTGAGGAGCGGCAGGATCACCAGCGCCAGCATCGCCAAGGCAAAGCCGATCGCGCCCGTCGTCACCAGCAGCTGGAGATAGCCGTTATGGCCGTGGGGCGCGTTCTCGACCCATTTGCTCATCACATAATTGGAAAGCGGCGAAGCGCCGCCGGTATCGGAAAACGTGCCGTAGCCGGCGCCGAGCCAGGGATGCGCCGCGATATAGCGCAGCTCCGCCTGCCAGATCTCCGAGCGGCCGGTGAATTCCGCCGGATTCTCCAGCATGCGCGAGAGCTGGGCGGCATGCGTGGCCACGAAGACCGCCACGGCAATGAGAACGATAGCGGCGCAGATCGTCACGATCAGCCGGTCGAGCTCGCGCTTCCAGGCCCAGCGATAGACGAGGCCGAGAAAAATCACCACCGGCAGAAAGCCGAGCGAGGTCTTGGAGCGCGTCATCACCAAGAAACCCAGCGCCGCCGCCGCGAGCAGCAGATCGAGCTGGCTTTTACGCTCCGAGGCGAAGAACAGCAGGATCATCACCGTCACCACACAAACGGAGCCGGCGATGTTCTTCTGAAAATAGAGGCCGCGCCAATCGCCGACCAGGCTGGGATCGGTTTCGCCCGGCAGATGCCTGGCCTGCGGGATGACGGGAATGGAAATCCAGTTCACGATCAGCACACCGATCAGCACATAGCGCAGCAGCTCGAGGCTGCGTCTGGGGCCCAACGCATCCACGCCCAGCATCGCCGAACAGACGATGACAAATTCCAGCCCCGCGCGACGGATCACGATCCCCGGCACCGGCGCCCAGGCCGCGGTGACGAAGCACCATATCAGCAGCAGCAGCAGCGAAACCGGAACCACGGTGAAGACCATCAGGCCACGCTTCTGCACCGAGGCGGCGACCAGCATGGCAAACACCGCGAGATAACAGACCTGGCGCATCAGATCGCCGCTGCCGGTGGTGGCGGACAGGCCGAAGGCGCCGCTGCGCACTGCGAACGGCGTCAGCCCGACGAAGACCAAGAGCAGAAAGGCGACGAAGGCGGCCTCGACCAGCCAGACGGGCAGCGCCGCGCCCCTGGATTGCCGTCCGAATGCCAGCCCGTCATTCGCCATGAATCACAGAATATTCCTGGTAGTGACTGCCGAACAGCGCAGCCGTCTTGCCCGCGGCACGGCAGAACTTGCGCAGCGCCGCCATGCGGCGAGTCGGACTGAGCGCGAGGATAAGAGCCAGCAGCGGCGACAACAAGAGCGCGCCACCGATCTTGGCGAGTTCGCCAAACAGCGACGCAGTACCAATACGATGCTTGAGGAACACGCGCATGTCCGAATTGCCGGTGCGGTAGGCGCGGGCGAAGGCCCAGCGGGCGCCGGTGCGCGACTGGGGCACGTCGGAATAGATGACCGCTTCGCGCGACCAGGCCAGGCGCGCGCCCAACGCCTTCAACCGCACGAAGAACTCCTTGTCCTCGCCGCCGGTGAGCGCGAATTGCGGATCGAAATGGGGCGGCGCCATCCGCTCCAGCACGCGGCGGGTCACCAGGATATTGGCCGAGCTGTGAAGGATCGCTTTCTTGCCGCTGGGCCCGCAGTCATAGGCGATGCCTTCGTATTGCCCGGTGGTGGTGCCATCCTTGAAGACGGCGATCACGCGACCCTCCACGGCGTCGGCGTCGAATTGAGATTGCGCGCGCAGCAGCGCCTCCAGCCACTCAGGCTGTACCCACTCGTCGTCATCCACCATCGCCAGGAATTGCATCCCGGGCCGTTCGAGCGCACGGGCCACCAGCGCGCTGCGGTTTTGCGAGATGCCGCGCTCGGTCACGACGATCGCCTCCAGCGGCCAGCGGTAGCCTTCGTCCTTCAGCGCGGCACACAGATCGTAGCCCTGATGGGTTTCGGCATCGTTGTCCCCGACCAGCACGGTGACGGCTGCGTCGGTCTGCAATTCGGCCAGCGACGCCAACAGCCGCGCCAGCCCCTTGGGGCGGCGGAAGGTGGGAATGGCAATGGTGATATCAGTCATGGCGCACTTTCCAGCGCGCCGTCAGCGCATGAATCCGCACCGCCATCACGAGGTCACCGGCCAGGATGCCGCCCAGCGCCGCGACCGGCCCGAACGCCCGCAGCAGCGCCAGCGTCAGGGTCATCGCCGTCAGGCTCGACCACAGGCTGACGCCGGCCAGCGCGCGGAACTCGCCCGCCGCCTGCAGAAGCACCGATTCCGGCGTGCGCAGAGTGCGCACCGCCAGGATCACGCCCCACAGCGCGACCACCATCAGCACCTGTGTTTCGTCATAGCCTTTCTTCAGCAGCAATTCGGGAAACCAGCCAAGGATCGCCGCCGCCAGCGCCAGCGTGCCAAGCCAGATGGCAATGGCGGCGTAGCGGAATTCCGTTACCGTGCGGAAGGCGCCCGAGATGTCGTTCGTGCCGATCTTCTTGGCCATGCGCGGACGCTCGATATCCGGCAGGGCGGAGAGCACCAGCGAGGCCGGCCGCATCACCAACGCGCCCAGCGCCAGCAGCGCAAAGGCCTTCGGCCCAGCAATGAAGGTGACCACATAGGCATGAGCGTTGGTGGTGAACTCCGTCAGGACGACCCCCATCATCGCCCAACGCGCCAGCTCGCGCCACGAGCCGGCATAATCCCTCAGCCCGCCAGCGCGGCCCGGCAGCAACTGGCGCGCGAGATGATGCCGCCCCAGGCTGACGAAGCCGAGCAACGCCGCAGCCAGCAGGACCGCCGCGGCATGCACCATCGTCAGCGCGCCGAGCGCCATCAGCGCCGCCAAGCCAAGAACCAGCGACGTGCCGTAAGTCACATCGCTCGCCAGCACCCGCGCCGGACGGTCCAGAACATAGCCGCAGGAACGACCGAAGGCGCGCAACACCATCACCCCGCCGTAAAGACCGAGGAGAAGACTGGTGATGGGGCCTGCGCCGTTGACGGCTATCGCCGCGCCGACCACCACCGCCGCCAGCGCCGACAACACCAGATTGACCTTCAGATGGGTGGCCTGCGAGGCGGCCTCCACCCTGCCGGTCCGCCGCAAATCGCAGACGAAGGGCGCCGCCACCAGCGAACCGCTGAGGCTGAGACAGAACGGCACCACGATCAGCAGAAAGGCGAAGAGACCGAAATCGGCCGGCGCCAGCGCCTGCAGCAGGATCATCGAGGTGATGAAATGCGCCGCCGAGGTGGTGAGCGGCCCGCCGGCCGAAAGAGCGTAGCGCCGGACCAGCGGCAGAAGGCGCGCCACCAGGCTCCCGCGCGCCTGCGCAACGGCAGCAATGCCCTCCAGGCTGGTACTCTCGCTGGTCATGCTCATAACGGACACCAAGGCCCTGAAAGAAGGGTTAAGCCGCGGTAACCACCGGCTGTGAAACCGTGCGCGTCAGCATCAGGAAGATCGCCCGCGGATTGGTGACCGCATAGCGCCAGAACAGCCGCCGCGGTTCGCGCAGCAGGCGGAACAGCCATTCGAGCCCCGCCTGCTGCATCCACTGCGGAGCGCGCGGATAATCGCCGGTGACGTAATTGAAGCAGCCGCCGCAGGTGATGAGCCAGCCCGCCTTGAGCCGGTGCTTGTTGCGGGCGCAGAAAGACTGCTCCAGCGGCACGCCCAGCCCCACCCACACCACATCGGCGCCGGCGGCGTTGATCTCGTCGCACACCGCCGCTTCCTCGTCGCGGGCGAAATAGCCATTGCGGCGGCCGACGAGGCGCAGGCCCGGATAACGCTGCTGAAGGATCTCGGCACAGCGCGCGTTCACGCTCTCGGTGCCGCCGAGCAGGAAGAAGCTGAGGCCGTGGGCCTCGGCCACCGCCGCCGCATCGAGAAAATAGTCCGTGGTGGCGCTGCGCTCCGGAATCGGCGCCTTGGTGAGCAGGCGCGAGGCCAGCACCACCGGCTGACCGTCGGCATGAATGATGTCGGCGGCCTTGAAATGGGCGCGGAACTCCGCGTCCACCGCCGCGCGGGCGATAGCGTTGCCATTGGCGGCATCGACCAGACGCGGCGCCGGGATCGGCGTCCGCCGCGCCGCCAAGCATTCCTCCACCATCAGCCCGGCCAGATCGCGCCGCGACAGGCAGGCGATCTTGATGCCGCCGACGATCACTTCCTTATAGGTCCGCGCCATCTCCGCAGCCCCCGTCAATAGGCGTTGCGGTGGTGGAAGACCTCGATCGCCGTGCGCAGCAGGATTTCGAAATCGAGCGCGATATCGGCGTGGGCGGCGTACCAGACATCGTAATCGACGCGTGCGCGCATGCTGGCGAGGGTGGGCGTCTCGCCGCGGCAGCCATGCACCTGCGCCCAGCCGGTGATGCCCGGCTTGACGCGCTGGCGCTCGGTGTAGTGGCCGATCAGCGCGGCGTAGAGTTCGTCATGGGCGCGAGCATGCGGCCGGGGGCCGACCAGGGACATTTCGCCCCGAAGCACATTGATAAGCTGCGGCACCTCATCGAGGCTCCACATGCGCAGGAACGCGCCCACGCGCGTGACGCGCGGATCGTTGCGGCGCGCCTGCACCACCGCGTCGCCGTCTTCGGCCACGGTCATGCTGCGGAACTTGAGGATGTAGAACGGCCTGCCGTTCAGGCCCAGGCGCTGCTGACGGAAAAGCACGGCTCCGTGCGTATCCAGCTTGATCGCAAGCGCGACCGCAAACATCACCGGGGCGAAGAGAACGAGCAGCAGCAGCGCAAAGATCACATCGATCGTGCGCTTGGCGGTGCGCTGCGCGGGGTGCCGGAACGCCGGCGCCGCCGGCGCGCGCAACGGCTCGACCAGACGCAGCGTCCGCTCCACCGCCGGCGCAGGCAGCACGGCCGCACCGGCCTCCGTCTTCGCCAGATTGTGATGGATGCTCACCTGCGTTCCCGATCCTGCTCAATTCGCAGGAAGCCGGGTGCAGGGCCCGCGCCAGCGCGGGAGGCTTCAAATGTCTCGATTCCGTACTATCGGTAAGAAAATACTCTTCGGATGCCGCGGCCGGCGCGCGGTGCGTATCGTTTCGGAACCGTTAAGATGTCCAGTTTTGGGACAGGCAAGAAACGGCCGATGGTTAAGCGGCCAGTTCCTTCTGCCAGCGCATGAGCCGGCGGTTGCCCGCCGACAAGAGCGGAATCAGCGAAGCAAGATGCGTCTCATCCGGCCCGATTCCGTAACGCGGCAGGAGGAAGCGGTTCTGCTCCACCTCCGGGGTGCCCGTGACCGTGGTAAACGCGGCCTCGTAACCGGCATCGCGCACCGCTTGCCAGCCGGCGCGGGACACATCGCCGGTATTGCCGAACGGATAGGCGAAATAACGGCAGGGACCGATCTCGGCCTCGATGCGCTGGCGTGGGCGGCGGGCTTGTTCGCGCAGCTGCGCGGCGGTCTGGGCGGCGTTCAGCGGCCAATGCCAATGTGCGTGAGCGCCGATCTCCACGCCACGGCGCTTCAGTTCGCGCACCTGCGGCCAGGTCAGGAAACTCTCCGAGGAAAACCGCTCGATCAGCGAGGCCAGACCGGCCTGTTCA
This sequence comes from Alphaproteobacteria bacterium, assembly GCA_018971835.1. Classification (GTDB taxonomy): domain Bacteria; phylum Pseudomonadota; class Alphaproteobacteria; order Micropepsales; family Micropepsaceae; genus Rhizomicrobium. Next base: position 57,139 of record JAGWZW010000001.1, on the reverse strand, counting down.
AGCGCCTTGACCATCGCCGCCACGGCTTCATTGGCGCGGTCCATGTCGAGCCCGTGAAGGCAGGCGGTGCCAGCCTGGGTCATGGCTTCGCGGGTTTCGGGGCCTTCAAGTTCCAGCGCCGGCAGATGCGGCACCTCATAACGGCCCGCCGGCATACAACAAAAAAACAGGCGCGCCAGGAAGACCGGGTTGCGGTCGCGCGTGTCGATGTGATGGGTACTGACGAACAACGTCCAGGGCAGTTCCAGTTCCTCGAGGATCGGCGCCGCCGTGCTGAGCGTATTGGCGTAGCCATCGTCCGACATCAGGAACACGGTGCGCCGGTGGTGTTCGGGATGGCAAAGCGCCTCGTCGAGCAATGTCACGGGCAGCACGTCGAAATTGCGCTGCAACTCGGCCATGATGGCGCGAAACACCGGCGCTTCATGATGATTGACCTGCACGTCGGAATCGAGCGTCACCGGCTCGACGCCGTGGAAGAAGACGGCCGCAGGCCGGCCAAACCCTTCGGCCAAAATCTGCGCCACGCCCGGCGGAATCCATTCGCCGAGCTTGCGCCCCATACGTCCCAGTCGGCTGCCCATGATTTTCTCCGTGCGAGCACAATCATGGCGTGCAGGGCTTAACCGGGCCTTAAGCCTTCCGGATTCAGGCGGGCGGATGATCCAGGGCCGCTTCGGGGATCGCGGCCTTGAGGCGCCGCGCGAAGCTGGCCAGGCAGACCTCGTCCGGCGACAGCGGGCCCTTGACGTAGCGATCGGTCATCATGCCCTGCTGCACGCGGCCGATCAGCACCGTGTCCTCGGCATTGACCTGGCGGTTGATGCGCCAGTTGAGATAGCGCGCCGCGCGCACCTCGCGCCGGGGATCGGGCCGCACATAGGCGATCTCGCGGATCAGGGTTTCGGTGGGCGAGACGGGAACGAACTGCATGAAGTCGATCTGGTCGGGATAGACGTCGAAGGCGATGTTGGGCCAGAGCCGGTAATAGTTCCAGACGCGGCGCTGCTCCTCGGCGAGATGATCGAAGTTCGAAAGCAGCGACTGGTACGCCCGCTCCGCCCAGTTGGACGACGGCCGCCCGGTAACGGTACCGGTCATCTTGTCCACCCAGGGCTGCGCCTCGACGCGGTAGCTGCCGGCCAGAAGTCGCGTCAGCCCCGGATGCGCCACCGGGATATGCAGCGCATCGCCGTAATTGTCGGCCACGTTCTTCCAGTTGACGGCGCGCGGGCGCAGCGTCACCCGGCCCTGCGGCACCATCGTTTCGAAGCCATAGGGCGCGATCTCGTCCTCATAGGGCGCCATCATCTCGGCGACGGACGGTAGGCCCGGCTCCAGCCGCACGAACACGAAGCCGTGCCAGATCTCCTGATCGAGCGGAAAAAGACCGTGCGCGGAGAGATCGAGATCCTTGAAGCCCTGCCAGACCGGCACCGCTTTCAGCGCGCCGTCCAGGCCATAGCTCCAGGCGTGATACGGGCAGACCAGGCGATGGCCGCAATTGCCCTTGTGGCCATCGGCCAGCCGCGCGGCGCGGTGGCGGCAGACATTGTGGAAGCTGCGCACGGTGCCATCCGCCCCGCGCAAGGTGACATATTTTTCGCCGAGGATATCCAGCGTGTGATAATCGCCCGGCTCCGGCACATCGTTGACATGACAGACCACCTGCCAGCTCTGGCGGAACAGGCGCGCGCGCTCCAGCGCGAAGAAGCCCGGGTCGGAATAGAGCCAGGCGGCCAGGCTGTGCGTTTCGCGCTGCGGCAGGTCCATCCAGCTCCTCACAATGCCAGAAGCTCGTTCACCGCGCGGAAGGCCTGATCGATGGCGGAATCGGTATAGGCCGCCGCGCCGGAATCCGAATTGGCAATGGTAATCCGGCCGAAGCGCTGGCGGCCAATCACATTGGCGCGCTTGTCCGGCGGGATGGAGAAATCGTCGAACAGCGGGTTGAACTCGTAGGCGTAGCCATGCGGCCAGCGATTGACGGTGATGGCCACGATATCGCGCGCGGCGTCGAAGCCGCCGGCTCCCAGCATGCGGTTCAACTGGTCGCGGATCTTCTCCTCGAAGGTTTCGAGCGAGGTGGCGAGCAGCTCGGCGCGCCCGGCGCGATGCTGGTCCCGCTCCGGCAGGCCGGGCTTGACGGGCGTGCGCACCATGAAGAGCAGCATCGGATCATCGGGCGAGCGCACGCTCCGGTATCCGCCGACGTCCACCGGCCAGTTGAGCTGGCAGCCCGTGAAATAGCCGCCGGGCGCGGAGATGCTCTTGATGCCGAGCCGGTGCCAGGCCTGCCAGTTGCGCACCGCCACGCTGGTATAGACCAGCGGAATCTTCACCAGCGCATGCAGCGCCTCTTTTTGCGTCTCCGGCAATTCGGGACACAGATAGGGGATCATCATGTTCCAGCCGGCCAGCACGCAGTTGGCCGCGTGAACGCGATAGACATTGCCGGCGTTGGCATAGGCGATTTCAACGCCCTTCGCGTTCTCCGGCGAGCCGATATTGCGCACGCCGACCACTGTGGAGGACAGGCGGATGGCGACGGGCGCGCCTGCCTTGTCGAGCGCTGCGTAATTCGCACGCGCGGTCACCACATCCTCGGCCGTATGGCCCGGCAGCACGTCGGGGATCAGGTTGCGCACCAGCAACCGCGCGATGCTGGCGTTGCCGTCGGGGAAATGGAAGGTGGGCAGCCCCGGATTATCCTGATAGCCCGCCGCGGTATTGCCCATGCGCGCGGTCGAGCCCGGCTTGAGCTTCAGCCCCTTGAACCCCGGATAGCCGAAGCCCCAGCAGTCGAGCGCCGGCTCGGCATCGATGCCCACGCCATATTCGCCATGCGTGATCGTCTGGAAAAAAGCCAGCGTGGTGTCATTCACCTTGACGATGTTCTTGAGATAATCGCGATAGGACATGCGCGAAAGCCTGTCCTTCTTCTCGTCCGAGCCAAGGTTTGGCATCCAGTCGACTTCGCCTTTCTCGACGCGCAGGATATCGGCCTGCGTCTGCGCGTCGAGCGGCGCTTTGGCGAGAAAGTCCTTCCACGGCACCGTGCCGCCGCCCCAGTTCTCGCGGTCGCAGCCGACGACCAGCGCGTCTTTGCCGAAGGTTTCCCGGTCGAAGAATGTAGAAGAGGAAAGACCGCGGTAGATTTCCGGCTTGTCGCATTGCTTGGCCAGCACGGCAGGCCGGATGCCGAGCACGGCGATGAGCCCGGCGGCCACCTTGCTGTAGGGCCTGGGGCTGTCGATCAGCATGGTGCCGCCGTTCATCAGCTCCAGGCGGCCGTTCAGGTCATACTCGTTGCGCTTGGCGTGACCGCCGAAATCATCATGGTTCTCGAGAATGAGGATTTTGGCATGCGGCCTGGCCTGGCGATAGAAATACGCCGCCGAGAGCCCGCTGATGCCTCCACCCACGATCACCAGATCATAAAGCGCATGGGTATCTTCCGGCTTCTTCGCATGCTCCCAGAAGGTGCCGTCGCGCAGGGCATGGGCCACTTCGAAGGAACCCGGATGGCTGCCACGCAGGCCATGACTGAGCGGCGGGTAATAGCCCGGCATGTGCTGGTTGCCGGGCGTGATCTGCGCTTCTGCCCTGGACATCATGGCCAGCGTCGCCGCACTCACTGCCATGCCGTTCAGAAAATCGCGCCGGTCGATGGCGCGGTCCATGCCCAGCGCGCGCCCACGCGCCGGCCCCGTCTTGCCGGTCTTTTTGGTCATCGCCCGCCTATTGCGTGTTGATCATGATGTGCCGCGCCACGGTGTAATCCTCCAGCGCATAGCTGCTGAGATCCTTGCCGTAGCCGGATTGCTTGAGCCCGCCATGCGGCATCTCGTTGGTCAGCATGAAGTGGCAGTTGACCCAGGTGCAGCCATAGCGCAACTGCGCCGCGGCCCGCAGACCGCGCGCGACATCCTTCGTCCACACCGACGATGCCAAGCCGTAATCGGAGTCGTTGGCGAACGACAGGGCCTCCGCTTCATCGGTGAAGCGGGTGACCGATATCACCGGTCCGAACACTTCGCGGCGGACGATCTCGTCGTCCTGCCGTGCGCCGGCCACCACGGTGGGCTGAAAATAGAAGCCGGGACCGTCCGGCGCCTTGCCGCCGGCAGCGATCTCGATATGCCGAGCCTCGCCGGCGCGCGCGACGAAACCGGCAACGCGTTCGCGCTGGCGCGCCGAAATCAGCGGGCCGATTTCGTTCTGGCTATCGTCCGCCTGATTGAAACGCAGCGAAGAGGCGGCAGCCGACAGATCGGCCACCAGCCGGTCGTAGATCTTCGCATGCGCATAGACGCGGCAGGCCGCGGTGCAATCCTGCCCGGCATTGTAATAGCCGAAGGTTCTGAGGCCCGTGACCACCGCCTCGATATCCGCGTCGTCGAACACGATCACCGGCGCCTTGCCGCCCAGCTCCAGATGCGTGCGCTTCACCGTCGCCTGCGCCGCCGCCAGCACCATGCGCCCGGTGCCGACGTCGCCGGTCAGCGAGATCATCGCCACTTTGGGATGCGCAATCAGATGCTGGCCCACGCTGGCCCCGCGGCCGGTGACGATATTGGCCACGCCCTCGGGCAGTGCCTCGGCCAGATGATGCGCCAGCTTGAGTGCGGTCAGCGGCGTCTGCTCCGACGGCTTCAAGACCACCGTGTTGCCGGCGGCCAGCGCCGGCGCCAGTTTCCACGCCGCCATCATCAGGGGATAGTTCCACGGCGCCACCGAACCCACCACGCCGATCGCATCGCGCCGGATCATGGAGGTGAAGCCGGGCAGATATTCGCCTGCTACCGGCCCGTGCATCGTGCGCACGGCCCCGGCGAAGAAACGGAAGCAATCGACGATGGCGGGCATCTCGTCCGCCAGCACCAGATGGCGCGGCTTGCCGCAGTTCAGGGCTTCAAGGTCGGCATAGCCTTCCGCCTCGCGCTCGATCAAATCTGCCAGTTTCAGCAAGGCCGCCGCGCGCTCCGCCGGAGTGGTGCGCGACCAGGTGGCAAACGCGGCATCGGCCGCCGCCACCGCGCGATCCACCTGACCGGGCGAGGCTTCGGCTACCTCCGCGATCACCGCGCCGGTGCGTGGATTGAGCACCTGCTCCGCCGGTCCGTCCCCTGCTTCGAATTGATCGCCGATACGAAGATCGAGTGTCATGAGAACCTCCGGAAAACGGCCGGCAGGTTGACAGATTTGCGATCACAGGTCCAGAAATAGCGCTGCTTTCGGGAGGGCTGGGATGCAGGCAGAAACCAAGGATGCCGATGCCGCGCAACTGGCAGCGCTGGGCTACACGGCGAAATTCGACCGTTCGATGAGCCTGTGGGAGAATTTCGCCCTCGGCTTCACCTATCTCTCGCCGGTGGTGGGGGTTTATTCGGTCTTCGACCTCGGCCTTTCCACCGGCGGCCCGCCGATGTTGTGGTCCTATTTCTTGGCCGGCGCGGGACAGTTTCTCGTCTGCCTGATTTTTGGTGAAGTGGTATCACAGTTTCCGATTTCCGGCGGGCTCTATCCCTGGGCGCGCCGGCTGGTGGGCAAGCGCTGGGCCTGGATGGCGGGCTGGATCTATGGCTGGGCCCTCTTCACCACCATCGCGGCGGTGGCGGTGGGCGCCGGGCCGTTTCTGGCGACGCTGCTGGGCTTCACCGACACGCCGATGATCACCACGGCCATCGCGCTGGGGCTGATCGCGCTGTCCACCGCCGTCAATCTCGCGGGCACCAAGCTTTTGGCGCGGGTGGCGATGTTCGGCTTCGTCTGCGAGATCCTCGGCGCCATCGTGGTCGGCGGCTATCTTTTGCTGTTCCAGCGGCACCAGCCCTTCGCCGTGGTGTTCGACACTTTCGGCATCGGCGCGGGCGGCAGCTACTTCCCCGCCTTCATGGCGGCGGCGGTGGTGGGGCTCTTCACCTGCTACGGCTTCGAGGCCTGTGGCGACGTGGCGGAGGAAACGCCCAATCCAGGCGTCGCCATTCCGCGCGCCATGCGCATGACGATCTATGTCGGCATGACGGCGGCGGCGTTCGTGTGCTTCGCCCTGATCCTGGCCCAGCCCGATATCGGCGCGGTGATCTCCGGCAAGCTGACCGATCCGGTGGAGGCACTGCTGCTGTCCGTCTTCGGCTCCCTCGGCGCCAAGCTGGTGGTGGCGGTGGTGATGGTGTCGTTCATGTCCTGCATCCTGTCCTTGCAGGCCGCGACCAGCCGCCTCGTCTTCGCCTATGCGCGCGACCGGATGATCGTGGCCAACGACTATCTCTCCGCCATCTCTCCGCACACCCATGTGCCGACGCGGGCGCTGGCCATGTCGGGCATCGTGGCGGCGGTGATCGTGTGCCTGGGGCTGTTTTTCCAGAGCGCCATCGGCACCATCGTCAACTCCGCCATCATCGGCATCTATGCCGCGTTCCAGATGATCGTGCTGGGCGCGCTGACCGCGCGGCTGCGCGGCTGGAAACCCGGCGGCCGCTTCACGCTGGGCAGATGGGGCCTGGCGGTCAACCTGATCGCACTCGTCTACGGTATCGGCGCCATCATCGACATGTTGTGGCCGCGCACGCCCGCCGCACCGTGGTACCTGAACTACGCGATGAGCATCACCTGGCTGGGGATCGTCGGCATCGGCGCGCTCTACATGGTGTTGGGCCGGCCCTACGATCACGGCACCGCGCCGGCCGGCGATGCCTGGAAACTGGCACAAGACTAAAAGGGAGAGAGAAATGAAACCGATTCTGGCAAATTCGCTGTTGGCGCTCGGCGCCGCGCTTTTTCTGGCTACGCCCGCGCTGGCGGAAAGCTTCACCGTCGTCGAACACGCGACCAGCGACACCACCGCCCATCTGGGCAAGGCCGAGAAGAATCTCGGCGACCTGCTGGTTTTCGCCAACGAGGTCTATGATGCAGCGAACAAGACCAAGGTCGGCACCGACCAGGGCTTCTGCATCCGCATCACCCTCGGCACGGCCTATGAATGCTACTGGACGCTGAAGCTCAAGGACGGGCAGATCATGGTACAGGGCCCGGATGTGGACGGCGGCGACTCCATGCTGGCCGTCACGGGCGGCACCGGCAAATACCGGGACGTGCGCGGCGAGATGAAACTGCATCCGCGCAACCCCAAGGGCACCGAATACGACTTCGCCTATACCCTGGTTCACGCCGGGAAGTGAACGGCCTATGCCTTCCGGCCTGATTTCGGCCGCGCGGGCTTGAGCGCAGGGAGCAGCCCTCTGCCTTCCCTGGTGAGGAAGTCGCGCAGCGCCCGCGCCGCCGGCATCAGCCGCTTGGCGGCCGGGCGCACCACGTACCACTGCCGCACGATCGGCAGGCCGATGACGTCCAGCACGGCGAGACGGCCGTCCGCGATCTCCGCCTCGATGGTGTCGGCGGAGATGAAGGCGATGCCGAGGCCCGCCATCACCGCCTGCTTGATAGTCTCGTTGGAGGTGATCTCCATGCCGATGCGCGGGCTGACGGCCGCGTCTTCGAAGAACCGCTCGGCCAGCATGCGGGTGCCCGATCCCGTCTCGCGGGTCAGCACCGTCTCGCCGGCCAGCGCGGACGCCGGAAGGTGCTTCTGCCCCGCCAGCGGATGATCGGGCGGCGCGATGATGACGTGCGGGTTGTCGCCGATCAGGGCGCTTTCCACCTCCACATCCTCTGGCGGGCGGCCCATCACGGCGACGTCGAAGCGGCCGTCCTTGAAGGCGGCGATGGTTTCGGCGCGGTTGCCGATGACCAGTTCGATGTCGATATCCGGTTGCTGCTTCTCGAACGCCGCCAGCATGCGCGGCACGAAATACTTTGCAGTCGAAACCGCGCCCACCGTCACCCGCCCGCTCTTGAGCGACTTCATCGCCGCCAGCCCGGCGCCGAGATCGGCCAGCACCGCCTCGATCTTTTCCGCCGCCGCCAGCACCTCGCGCCCCGCCTGAGTGAGGGCGAAGCTGCGGCCCTGACGCTCGAACAGGGCCATGCCCGCCTCGTCTTCCAGTTGGCGCATCTGCATGGTGACGGCCGGCGGCGTGAGATGGCAGGCCTCGGCCGCGGCGACGAAGCTGCCGCCGCGCGCCGCCGCGGTCAGCAGCCGGAATTGCTTGAGGGTGACGTTCCGCATCGTTCAGATTTCCTGAATACATCGATAAGATAATTCAACTTTTCTTATATTAGAAGCGCCTTATTGTCTCCGGCGAAGCTTGGAGACAGGATCATGGCCGCAGACAGCAATCCCACCGCCATCACCGATGCCAAGAAGCGCTATCGCGCCGGCGTCCTGAAATATGCCCAGATGGGCTATTGGGACGGCAATTACGTCCCCAAGGACACCGACCTGCTGGCCGTTTTCCGCGTCACCCCGCAGGAGGGCGTGGATCCGATCGAGGCCGCCGCCGCGGTGGCCGGCGAAAGCTCCACCGCTACCTGGACCGTGGTGTGGACCGACCGGCTGACGGCCTGCGACGCCTATCGCGCCAAGGCCTACAAGGTCGATCCCGTGCCCGGCACGCCCGGCCAGTATTTCTGCTGGATCGCCTACGACCTCGAACTGTTCGAGGAAGGCTCGATCGCCAACCTGACCGCCTCGATCATCGGCAATGTCTTCAGCTTCAAGCCGCTCAAGGCCTGCCGGCTGGAAGACATGCGCTTTCCCGTTGCCTATGTGAAGACGTTCCGCGGGCCGCCGACCGGCATCGTGGTCGAGCGCGAGCGGCTGGACAAGTTCGGCCGCCCGCTGCTCGGCGCCACGGTCAAGCCCAAGCTCGGCCTCTCGGGCAAGAACTACGGCCGCGTCGTCTACGAGGCGCTGAAGGGCGGGCTCGACTTCACCAAGGACGACGAGAACATCAACTCGCAATCCTTCATGCACTGGCGCGACCGTTTCCTCTACGGCATGGAGGCGGTGAACCGCGCCATGGCCGCCACCGGCGAAGTAAAGGGCCACTATCTCAACATCACCGCCGGCACGATGGAGGAGATGTACGCCCGCGCCGAATTCGCGCGCGATCTGGGCTCGGTCGTCATCATGGTGGACCTGGTCATCGGCTGGACGGCGATCCAGTCGATCTCCAACTGGGCGCGCCAGAACGACATGATCCTGCACATGCACCGCGCCGGCCACGGCACCTATACGCGGCAGAAGAACCACGGCGTTTCCTTCCGCGTCATCGCCAAATGGCTGCGGCTGGCGGGCGTCGATCACCTGCATGCCGGCACCGCGGTGGGCAAGCTCGAAGGCGACCCGCTGACCGTGCAGGGTTACTACAATGTCTGCCGCGAGGCGCACAACGAAGTGGACCTGCCGCGCGGCCTCTTCTTCGAGCAAGACTGGGCGGGATTGCGCAAGGTGATGCCGGTGGCCTCCGGTGGCATCCATGCCGGACAGATGCACCAGCTGCTCGACCTCTTCGGCGACGACGTGGTGCTGCAGTTCGGCGGCGGCACCATCGGTCACCCCATGGGCATCCATGCCGGCGCCACCGCCAACCGCGTTGCCCTCGAAGCGATGGTGCTGGCACGCAACGAAGGCCGCGACATCGCCAAGGAAGGCCCGGAAATCCTGCGCGATGCCGCCAGATGGTGCCGCCCGCTGGCCGCCGCGCTGGAGACCTGGGGCGACGTCACTTTCCAATACACCTCGACCGACACCTCGGACTTCGTGCCGACGGCGATCGCGAGCTGAAGCAAAAAAGAGGAGTCAAGATCATGCGCGTGACCCAGGGCGCCTTCTCCTTCCTGCCCGATCTCACCGACGAGCAGATCGCCAGGCAGGTGGCCTACTGCCTCGACAAGGGCTGGGCGGTGAGTGTGGAGTTCACCGACGACATCCACCCGCGCAACACCTATTGGGAAATGTGGGGCCAGCCCATGTTCGATCTGCGCGATCCCGCGGGCGTGATGGTGGAAATCCGCGCCTGCCGCGATGCCAACCCGAACGCCTATATCCGCGTCAACGGCTTCGATTCGAGCCGCTTCTGGGAGGCGGTGCGCCACTCCTTCATCGTGCAGCGGCCGAAATACGAGCCCGGCTTTGCGCTCGAACGCACCAAGGGCAAAGGCCGCACGACGCACTACCAGATCCGCCCCTATGCCACCGAGCGGCCGGAGGGCGAGCGCTACACGAACGGCAAACGGTAACGGCGCGCATGAACATGGACAGGCCCACCGCAGCAGAGATCATCGAAACGGAGGCGCAGCAGGCCATCGACCTGAAGGCCCTGCGCGCCGAAACCGAGATCGACGCCCTGCTGGAAGAGCTGGACCGCGATCTGGTGGGCCTTGCCCCCGTCAAACGCCGCATCCGCGAGATTGCGGCCTTCCTGCTGGTGACGCGCGCGCGCGAGCGCATGGGCCTTCAATCCGAAGCGCCAACCCTGCACATGGCCTTCACCGGCAATCCCGGCACCGGCAAGACCACGGTGGCGCTGCGCATGGCGAGCATTCTTCATCGGCTGGGTTACATCCGCAAAGGCCATCTGGTGTCGGTAACGCGCGACGATCTGGTCGGCCAGTTCATCGGCCACACCGCGCCCAAGACCAAGGATGTGCTGAAGCGCGCTATGGGCGGCGTGCTCTTCATCGACGAGGCCTATTACCTCTACCGCCCGGAGAACGAGAAGGACTACGGCCAGGAGGCCATCGAGATTCTGCTGCAGGTGATGGAGAACCAGCGCGACGATCTGGTGGTGATCCTCGCCGGCTACAAGGAACGGATGGACACCTTCTTCGCGTCCAATCCCGGCTTCCGCTCGCGCATCGCGCACCACATCGATTTTCCGGATTACAGCAACGAGGAGCTGTTCACCATCGCCGAGAGCTTCGCGCGCGAAGGCCATTACCGCTTCAGCCCGGCCGCGCACGAGGCGCTGGTCGCTTACATCGCCAGGCGGCGCGCACAGTCCAATTTCGCCAACGCCCGCTCCATCCGCAACGCCTTCGACCGCGCCCGGCTCAGGCAGGCGCAGCGGTTGTGCGAAACCGGCGGGGTAGTGGATCGCGAGGCGTTGCAAACCATCGAAGCCGAGGACATCCGCGCCAGCCGCGTATTCAGCGAAACGATTTCATAGCGACGATAGCGAGGACCGATATGGAAGACCGCATTCCCCTTTCCGATCATCTCGCCCGCTGGGCCGGCAGCGACGCGGCGCGCAAGCCCGTGGCCGAAACCGTCGCCGCCATCGCACGCGCCTGTTGCGACATTGCCGAACTGATCGCCGCGGGGCCGCTGGCCGGCGATCTCGCCGCCGAACTCGGCGCCGGCGAAGGCAACGACGTGCAGAAGGAAATCGACCTTCGCACCAACGCCATGCTGATCGAGGCGCTCAAGTCCGCGCCCGTCGCCGCGCTGGCGAGCGAGGAGATGGCCGCGCCCGTGGCCCTCAACGCCGGCGCGCCGCTGGTGGTGGCCTTCGATCCGCTCGACGGCTCCAACAATATCGATACCAACGTCTCGGTGGGCACGATCTTCTCGATCCTACCCGTTCTGCCGGAGCACGAAGGCCCGGAGGCGCCGTTCCTCCAGCCCGGACGCGCCCAGCTCGCTGCCGGTTACGTGCTCTACGGCCCGCAGACCACGCTGGTGCTGACGCTGTGCGACGGCACCGACATGTTCACGCTCGATCGCAAGACGGGCGAGTTCGTTCTGACCAAAGCGGGCATGAAGGTTCCACCGCGCAGCCTGGAATTCGCAATCAATGCCTCCAACTACCGTCACTGGGACGACGCGGTGCGGAACTGGTTCGACGATTGCATTGCCGGCAGCGATGGCCCGCGCGGGCAGAACTTCAACATGCGCTGGATCGCCTCGATGGTGGCGGAGGCGCACCGCATCCTGATGCGCGGCGGCGTCTATTTCTATCCGGGCGATGCCCGCCCCGGCTACGGCAGCGGGCGGCTGCGCCTGGTCTACGAAGGCAATCCCATCGCCCTCTTGATGGAGCAGGCCGGCGCCAGCGCCTCCACCGGGCAGGGACCGCTGCTCGACACCTCGCCGGCGAACCTGCACGCGCGCGTGCCGCTGCTGTTCGGTTCGCGTGAGGAGGTGGACCGGCTGGAACGCTATCACGTCTGGCCGCCCTCCATCGGCGAACGCTCGCCGCTGTTCGGCCGCCGTGGCCTGTTTCGCGCATAGGAGCTGAGCCGATGTCGATCAAGCATCCCATCATTTCGGTGACCGGCTCGTCGGGCGCGGGCACCACGTCAGTCAAGAAGACCTTCGAGCAGATTTTCCGCCGCGAGAAGATCGAGGCCGCCTTCATCGAGGGCGACGCCTTCCATCGCTACGACCGCGTCGAGATGAAAAAGATGATGGCCAGGGAAGGCCACAACCATTTCAGTCATTTCGGGCCCGAAGCGAACATCCTCGAAGACCTGGAGGCCGTGTTTGCGCAATACAGCGCCACCGGCACGGGCCGCACGCGGCATTACGTGCATAGCGCCGAGGAGGCGGAGGTTCTGGGCAGCCCGGCGGGCACCTTCACCGACTGGTCGCCGCTGCCGGCCAATTCGGACCTGCTGTTCTACGAGGGCCTGCACGGCGCGGTGGTGACCGACGAGGTCAATACCGCCCAGCATGCCGATCTCAAGATCGGCGTGGTGCCGGTGATCAACCTCGAATGGATCCAGAAGATCCATCGCGACAAGGCCGACCGCGGCTATTCGCGCGAGGCCATCGTCGACACCATCCTGCGCCGCATGCCCGACTATGTGAACTACATCTGCCCGCAGTTCACGGAGACGGACATCAACTTCCAGCGCGTGCCGACGGTGGACACCTCCAATCCCTTCATCGCGCGCTGGATCCCGACGCCCGACGAATCGATGGTGGTGATCCGCTTCCGCAATCCGCGCGGCATCGACTTCGTCTATCTGGTCAAGATGATCCAGGGCAGCTTCATGTCGCGTGCCAACTCCATCGTCATTCCGGGCGGCAAGCTGGACCTGGCCATGCAGCTCATCCTGACGCCCATCATCCTGCAACTGATCGAAAAGAAGCGGCGCGCCGCCTGAGGAGGAAGGCCATGAACATGAGGGAAACGCCGGAAACCCGGCTGGAGCGGCAGGCCATCGATGCGCTGCGCATCCTGGCGATGGACATGGTGGAGGAAGCCAAATGCGGCCATCCGGGTGCGCCGATGGGGCTGGCCGAAGTGGCGAGCGTGTTATGGCGCCGCCACCTCAAGCACAATCCCGCGAATCCGGCTTGGCCGGACCGCGACCGCTTCGTGCTTTCCAACGGCCATGCCTCGGCGCTGCTCTACTCGCTGCTGCATCTGAGCGGCTACAATCTGCCGCTGGAGGAATTGAAACGCTTCCGCCGCTTCGGCTCCAAGACTCCCGGCCATCCCGAACACGGCATGACGCCCGGCGTGGAGACCACCACCGGCCCGCTCGGCCAGGGTTTCACCAATGCGGTCGGCATGGCCATCGCGGAGAAGACGCTGGCGGCGCAGTTCAACCGCCCCGGCCATACGGTGGTCGATCACCGCACCTTCGTCATCCTGGGCGACGGCTGCATGATGGAAGGCATCAGCCACGAAGCCGCTTCGCTCGCCGGCAGCCTCCGCCTCGGCAAGCTGATCGCGCTCTACGACGACAACGGCATCTCGATCGACGGCAATGTCGCCGAGTGGTTTCCGGACGATACGCCGAAGCGCTTCGAAGCCTATGGCTGGCAGGTGATCCGCGACGTGGACGGCCACGACCCGGCCGCCGTCGACGTAGCCATCGCCGTAGCGACCGCCAACGGCGAGAAGCCGACGCTGATCTGCTGCAAGACCCGGATCGGCCGCGGCTCGCCCGGCAAGGAAGGCCATCAGGATACGCATGGCGCCCCGCTCGGCGCCGAGGAAGCGGCGCGCGTGCGCGCGGCAATCGGCTGGGATCATGCGCCCTTCGCGATTCCGGCGGATGTCTATGACGCCTGGAACGGCAAAGACGTCGGCGCTGCAAACGAGCAGGAATGGAAGACGGCATTCGCGCGCTACGCGAAAGCCTTTCCCGACCTCGCCGCCGAATTCGAGCGCCGCATCGCCGGCGACCTGCCGGTCGAGTTCCCCGAGATGGCAGCGGCGGCTGTCGCCTCCACTGCGCAGAAGGCGGAAAACATCGCCAGCCGCAAGGCCAGCCAGAACGCCCTCACCGCTTTTGCCGCCGCGTTGCCGGAGATGATCGGCGGTTCCGCCGACCTCGCCCATTCCAACCTCACCTGGCACAAGGGCTCGCGCCCGCTGACGCGCGACCCCGCCGGCAACACCATCTTTTTCGGCGTGCGCGAGTTCGCCATGTCGGCCATCGCCAACGGCATCGCGCTGCACGGCGGCTTCATTCCCTATGTGGCGACCTTCCTGGTCTTCACCGATTACGCGCGCAACGCCATGCGCATGAGCGCGCTGATGGGCCAGCGCGTCATCTATGTGCTGACCCACGATTCCATTGGCCTGGGCGAGGACGGCCCCACACACCAGCCGATCGAGCATGTGGAATCGCTCCGGTTGATCCCCAATCTCGACGTCTGGCGGCCGTGCGATGCGGCCGAGACGGCGGCAGCCTGGGCGGCGGCGCTGGCACGCCGGGATGGGCCGACCGCGCTGATCCTCTCGCGCCAGAATCTCGCGCCGCAGCCGCGCGGCGCCAAGACCGAGGCCGGAATCGCCCAAGGCGGCTACATCCTCGCCGATATGGGCGCGAAGCTGGATGCGGCGATCATCGCCACCGGCTCGGAAGTTTCACTGGCGCGCGCGGCGGCGGAGTCGCTGAAGGCCAAGGGCATTACCGTGCGCCTCGTCTCGCTGCCGTCGGTCGAAGCCTTCGAACGGCAGGACAAGGCCTGGCGCGACGCCGTGCTGCCGCCCGGCCTGCCGACCGCCGTGGTCGAAGCCGGCACCACGCGCGGCTGGGGCTTCTATGCCAGCTGCCGCGAGGCAGTGGTGGGCATCGACCGCTTCGGCGAATCCGCGCCCGCCAAGGATCTCTTCCCCCATTTCGGCTTCACGCCCGAGAACGTGGCCGAAGCCGTGCGCCGCGCCATCGCCGCCAAGAAAACCAACTGATCCCGGGAGGAACGGCTATCCGCACGTGCTCTGCACCATGCCGCCAAGCCGCATGACGCAGAACCACATTGGCGGCGAAATCAGCCGGCGCGGAACCAGATGCTCAATAGAAGCGCAACCGCGTTCAATGTGCGGGATGCGAAATGCGCTTGGCGAGCAAATACGACAAAGGCATCGCGATAAGAAATCCGGCGATTCCGGCAATCGGAATCATCTGCATTTCCGATTGTCCGAAGCCCGGCATCACCAGCGCAATCAGAATGAGGCTGCCCGCCAGCGTCACTCCAGCCATAACCCAGATCAACAAGGCAATCTTGAACATCTTGATCCTCATCGAACGATGTGAGTCCTTGGTGAAAATAGTTTAACGCGCGCGAAAGAAAATCGGCAAGCAATTCGACGCGCAGCATTCATTATCAATACAAAGGGTCGCTGCCTTTACTCGCATCTGCATCACAGTCGCGATACTGTCGCCATATCTGAATCTTTTGCTAGCGACTGACAGAAACCAGCTTTGCCGGACCGATAGCCATTAGTGAGTTGCGCTATCAATACCAGCCGGGTTACCTGATTCACGGCAGACACTCGGAAACCAGATTCCGCAACGCTGGGCGAACGCGGCAAGGCGACCTCATGAACCGGTTCTCAGATGCCAGATTTTCCGATGTTTGGGCGCGCGAAATCCTCCTCGCCGTTTTTCACGCCGCGGTGAAGAGCGCCGATCCTTTCACCACCCTCGCCGCACACCTGCCCCAAAAGCCAAAGGGCCGCTGCGTGGTCGTCGGGGCCGGCAAGGCTTCGGCCCGCATGGCGGCGGCCGTCGAAGCGGCCTGGCCTGACGTGCCGCTCACCGGCGTGGTGGCGACGCGCTACGGCCACGCCCAGCCGACCGCACGCATCGAGGTGATCGAGGCGGGCCACCCCGTACCGGATGCCAACAGCGAAGCAGCGGCGCGGCGCATCCTGCAGGCGCTCTCGCACCTCGGCCCGTCCGATCTGGTGCTCATGCTGGCCTCTGGCGGCGGCTCGGCGACAATGGCGCTGGGCGCCGGCGGCATCACGCTGGCGGACAAGGCGGATGTCACGCGCCAGTTGCTCGCCTCCGGTGCGCCGATCCACGAGATCAATGCGATGCGGCGTTATCTCTCCGCGGTCAAGGGCGGACGGCTCGCCGCCGCCGCCGCGCCGGCGCGGATCGTCACGCTGGTGATCAGCGATATCCCCGGAGACAATCCCGCGGATGTCGCTTCCGGCCCGACCCTCGGCGCGCCGCCATCCGCATCGCAGGTGCGCGAGATCACGGCACGTTACCGGCTGACGCTCCCCGAAACCGTCGCGGCCTATATTGGGCGGAACCTGCCGCCACCTGAACCGGCGGAGGGCGAGGTGCATGTGATCGCGTCCGCCATGACGGCCTTGCGCGCCGCTGCGGATGTTGCGCGTGGCGCCAACCTCACGCCGCTGATCCTCGGCGATGCCATCGAGGGCGAGGCGGCAGCGCTCGGCGTCGTCATGGCGGGAATCGCCAAATCCTGCGCGCGGCACGGCCAGCCCGCAGCAGCGCCGGCGCTGCTGCTTTCCGGCGGCGAGACGACCGTGACGCTGGCGAATAGCGCGGGCGGACGGGGCGGGCGCAATCAGGAATTCCTGCTCTCGCTTGCGCTTTCCTTGCACGAGCATCCGGACATCTGGGCCCTCGCCGGTGACAGCGACGGCATTGACGGCACGGAGAACGCGGCCGGCGCCATCGTCACACCGGACACGCTTCGCCGTGCCGCAACGGCCGGGCTCGATCTGCGGAACCTACTGGCGCGCCACGCGAGCTACGACGCCTTCGCCGCCCTGGGCGATCTGGTCGTCACCGGCCCGACTTTCACCAATGTCAACGACATTCGCGCGATCCTGATCGGCTAAACCGGACCGGCGCGCTCGCGAGCGATGGCCGCCATCGCCTCGCGGATTGCCGGATCGCCCAGCAGATCCTCAAGTGTGCGCGCCAGGCGGCGGCGCCAATTGGGATATTCGGTGGTGGTTCCTGGCAGGTTTGTCTGCTCCAGACTGCCTGCGAGATCGTCAAGTTGCGCCACAAACAACAGGCTGGGCGTACGCGCAAGATAGGCATGGATCGCCGCCGCCAGGGCGGGCGATAGCTCCGCAGTTGCATATGCCAAATCAAGATCGGCAGGTAGCACGCCTTCGTCGCGCAGCGCCTCCAGCATCAGTCGCTTGTCTTCGGCGCGTGCCGTTCGCGCCCGCGCCGCCTCGTCCATAGCGAGCACGCCCAGCCTTGCCTTTACGGCGATATCCTCGCCCAGCCAATAACCGCGCAGCGTCGCCAGATCGTGCGTGGTGGCGGAGACGGCGGAAAGCAGAGGAAATTCTTGCGGCCTGCGGAAGCGGGCGCCGTCACGCTCGAAATAGAAAACGCGGCAGGAGAGCAGTTTTGCCGCGGCCATGCGCTCGCGAAAGCCGGCCGGAACCGTGCCCAGATCTTCGCCAATGAGCAGGCACTGATTGCGCCGGCTTTCCAGCGCCGCAATGGCAAGAAAATCTTCGAGCGGATAACGCACATAGGCGCCGGATGCCGCCGGCGCACCGGCCGGAACGAGAAACAATCGCTGCCAGCCCATGACATGATCGATGCGCAACGCGCCGACATGCCGCATGGCCGACCGGAAAAGCGCGATGAGGTAGCCATATCCGCTGCGGCGCAGCGCCCGCGGATCGAATGGCACCACGCCCCATTCCTGGCCCTGTTCGTTGAAGGGATCGGGTGGCGCGCCGATGCGCGCCTCTCCGGCAAAGATCTTGCGCTCCGCCCAATGATCCGCGCTCGTCGTATCCACGCTGACGGCAAGATCGCCGTAGAGCCCGATGGCCATCCTTTCGCGCGCCAGCGCAGACGCCGCACCGAGCTGCATATCGCATTGCCATTGCAGATATTGCGAATAAGCGATGCGCGATGTGTGGTCTTCGGCGAAGGCACGGGCTCCCGGCGAATCCGCGTTCTGGGCCCAAAGCGGCCAGTGCCGCCAGTCGTGGCTGCCGAAGGCCTCGCAGAGCGCTTCGAACAGCGCGAATTTGCGCAGCGGCTCGCCACCTTGCGCCACGAAGGCGAGAAAGTCCGCGGCGCGCGCGTCCGTGGCCGCGAGATGCCGCGATTGGAAGACCCGGAACATGGTTTCGAGAACGGCATATTTCTCCGCGGCGATCGAACGGTAATCGACGAATGCGCCGACGTGCCGCCGGCGCGCTCCCACCTGGGCCTCGGCGTATTCGGTGACGGCCTCGATATCGAGATAGAGCGGATTGCAAAAAAGCCGACTCGACGGCGAATAAGGACTCGCCGCTTCGGGCACATCGCGGAACAGCGCATGCAGCGGGTTGAGGCCGACGGCATCGGCCGCACCGGCGCCCGCAATCAGCGCACGCAACGCGGTGAAATCGCCGATCCCCCAATCGCCCCGGCGCCGCAGCGCGTAGAGCTGCGCGGCAAGGCCCCAATAACGCCGTCTAGGCCAGCCAGCCGGCAGGTGGCACGACGGCGGTGCCACGATCAGCAGCGTTTCGGCCTCAGCTCCGGCAAGACGGAGATGATGATAGCCCAAAGGCAAAGCCGGCAGCGGCAGTTTGCGCAGCGCTGTCGCCATTCCCGCCGCCTCGCCCGTCTCTTCGACCGGCAGCGTGGCAAGGTCGCAGACGCCGGTGCGCTGTTCACCGTTTTCGCAGACAATCGCCCATTCGAGCTTTCCCGCCTCTCCAGGCGGTGCCCGATACGCGATGGCAGTCCCCTCGCCTTCGCGCATCATATGCACCGGCGGCACCATCTCGCGCCACGGCTCCCCGCGCAGCAGGGCAAGGCTCTCGCCGATCTCTGCACCACTTTCAGCCCGAAGGCCAAAGGCCCGCAGCAGGGCGCGCATCGTCTCCGGCGTCGTTTCGTGCTGGCGGCCTTCGATGTCCCAATAGCGCGCCTCGATCCCCGCGGCCTCGGCAAGCCGGGCAAGCGCATGATCGCTCATGATCGCGCCGCCGGTTCTGCGGTGAGCAAGACCAGCGAACAGGGCGCGACAACAACCTTGCTGCCATACCTTGCCCCATCCGGCATCCCCGCATCGGTGGCAATACAGCTACGCCAACCTGAACCGCCTCCGGCAGACGGCAAATGGAAGGGGCGCGCGTCCGCGCCGGCATTCAAGAGCAGAAGAAAGTCGCCGGTATCGGCGGTGTAGCGAACAGCCAGCGCGCGGCAATCGGGATCGTTCCAGTCTGTCCCCGCCATCTCTCTGCCCGGCGGCGTCAACCAGACGATATCTCTTATGCCCGTTTCGTCGATATGCTCGCCATGAAAGAAGGACGGCAGGCGGAAGACCGGATTGCCGGCGCGCAACTGCAACAGCGCTTGCACGAAACGCAGCAGAGAAGTGTTGCGTTCGGCCAGCCGCCAGTCGGTCCAGCTTGTCTCGTTGTCCTGGCAATAGGCGTTGTTGTTGCCGCGCTGCGTACGGCCGAACTCGTCGCCGGCGGTGAGCATCGGAACGCCGCGCGACAGCAGCAAGGTCGCCAGCAGGTTCCGCTTCTGCCGTTCGCGCTGCGCGATGACCCCGGGATCCTCGCTCGGCCCTTCGTGACCGCAATTCCAGCTGTAGTTCTCGTTTGCGCCGTCTGCGCTGTCCTCGCGGTTTTCCGCGTTGTGCTTGACGTTGTAGCTGACCACATCGTTCAACGTGAAGCCGTCATGTGCGGTGACGAAGTTGACGCTCGCCGTGGGCCGGCGCCCATGGCCGGCAAACAGGTCGCTCGACCCGGTAAGGCGGAACGCCAGCTCGCCCGTCTGCCTGCCATCGCCGCGCCAGAAGCGACGCGCGGTATCCCGGTAGCGATCGTTCCACTCGCTCCAGCCCGGCGGGAAACCGCCGAGCCGGTAACCGTCCGGGCCGAGATCCCAGGGCTCCGCGATCAGCTTCACCTTGCGCAGCACCGGATCCTGCGCGACCGCAGAAAAGAACGGCGAACGCTGCGAGAAATGGTGCCTGGCGCGCGCCAGACTGACGGCAAGATCGAAGCGGAAGCCGTCCACATGCATCGCCTCGACCCAATAACGCAGCGAGTCCATCACCATCTGCAGCACCCGCGGATGCTCCAGGTTCAACGTGTTGCGGCAGCCGGTGTAATCGACATAATTCCGCCGGTCTTCGGCAAGGCAATAGTAGGACGCATTGTCGATGCCCCGGAACGAAAGCGTGGGGCCAAGTTCGCTGCCTTCGCCGGTGTGATTGAAGACGACATCGAGGATGACCTCGATGCCCCCCGCGTGCAGCGCGCGCACCATGCGGCGGAACTCGGAGAGTTCGCCGCCCGAAAGGTAGCGCGGTTCGGGCGCAAAAAAGTTGAAGGCGTTGTAGCCCCAGTAATCCACCAATCCGTGGGAGGCAAGATTGCGCGTGACCGCGACGGGATGGACCGGCAGAAGCTCGACGGCAGTGATGCCTAGGGCACGGAGGTAGCCGATCACGTCGGGATGCGCCAGCCCGGCAAAGGTTCCGCGCTGCGCTTCGGGAACAGCGGGATGCAGCATCGTGTAGCCGCGCGGGTGAAGCTCGTAGATCACCGTTTCGCAGAGAGGAGTGTTGGGCGGCGCATCGCCCTGCCAATCGAAGGTATCGTCCGTCACGATACCTTTGGGCATGACCGCGGCGCTATCGTTTGTGTCGAATGAGAGATCCTCGCGGGAATCGCCGAAGCTGTAACCGCAGGCCAGATCGCTCCAGGCAAAGCTGCGGTCGAGCGCACGCGCATAGGGATCGACCAGGAGCTTGTGTGGATTGAAGCGATGGCCTGCATAGGGATCGTAGCTGCCGTGCACGCGATAGCCGTAGCGCTGGCCCGGCCGCGCGCCAGCCAGATAGCCGTGCCAGACTTCATCGGTATATTCGGGCAGCGCCAGCCGCGCCGTCTCGTGCCCGCCGGCGCCGTCGAACAGGCAAAGCTCTACCTTCGTGGCATGAGCGGAGAACAAGGCAAAGTTCACGCCTTCGCCATCGAATGTCGCACCCAGCGGGTGTGGCCGGCCTTCGCTGAGCGGCCGCCGCGCCATGTTCGCCTCCCTAGGACGGCTTGAGAACAATTGTTGCCAGAGGCGGTAGCGTCAAAGCCAACGAGAACGGCCGGCCATGCGCGGACTCGGCCTTGGAGATGACGGCGCCGTCGTTGCCGACGTTACTGCCGCCATAACAGGCGGCGTCCGAATTGAACACTTCACGGTAAGGCCCGCCCTTTGGCACGCCAACGCGATAACCGTGCCGGACCACCGGCGTGAAATTGCAGGCGACCACGACAAAATCGTCGCCGTCGGCGCCGTAGCGCAGATAGGTAACCACGCTGGCGTCATGGTCGTTGCAGTCGATCCAGGAAAAGCCCTCCGGCTCGCAGTCGTGGCGGTGAAGGGCGGGCAACTCGCGATAGAGCTTGTTGAGGTCGCGCACCATGTCCTGAACGCCGCGATGCAACGGATCGGAGAGTAGATGCCAATCGAGGCTCTCGTCATGGCTCCATTCGCGCTCCTGCGCGAACTCGCCGCCCATGAACAGCAGCTTCTTGCCCGGCTGGGTATAGAGAAAGCCGTAATAGGCGCGCAGGTTGGCGAATTTCTGCCAGCGGTCGCCGGGCATCTTGCCGAGCAGCGAGCCTTTGCCGTGCACCACTTCGTCGTGTGACAGCGGCAGGATGAAGTTCTCGTGAAACGCGTAGAGCAGACCGAAGGTCAGCCGGTCGTGATGGTATTTGCGATGCACCGGGTCTTTCTTCATGTAGTCCAGCGTGTCGTGCATCCAGCCCATGTTCCACTTGTAGCCGAAGCCCAGGCCGCCCAGATAGGTCGGCCGCGACACCATCGGCCAGGCCGTGGATTCTTCCGCAATGGTCAGGGCGCGCGGACGCCTGGCGTAAACCTGCTCGTTGAGGCGGTGCAGGAAAGCGACGGCTTCCAGGTTTTCGGGGCCTCCGAACTTGTTAGCGATCCATTCCCCGTCCTTGCGGCTGTAATTGCGATAGAGCATCGAGGCGACAGCATCGACGCGCAGGCCATCGAGCCCGAATTCCTCCAGCCAATAAAGCGCGTTAGACATGAGGAAATTCGAAACCTCGTTACGTCCGAAATTATAGATCAGGGTATTCCAGTCCGGGTGCAGGCCTTCGCGCGGGTCGCAATGCTCGTAGAGATGCGTACCGTCGAACCGGGCAAGACCATGCGGATCGGCGGGAAAATGTCCGGCCGCCCAGTCGAGGATCACGCCAATCCCTGCTTCATGGCAGGCCCGGATGAAATCGCGGAACGCGCCGGGTGTCCCGTAACGGGCCGTGGGCGCGAACAGGGCCGTAGGCTGATAGCCCCAGGAACCGCCGAAAGGATGCTCGGCAACCGGCATCAATTCGATATGGGTGAAGCCCATGTCCTTAACATAGGCAACCAGCTGATCGGCAAGTTCGGCGTAGCCGAGCGGGCGCGCACCGTCTTCCGGCATGCGCCGCCACGAGCCCAGGTGCACCTCGTAGATCGATACCGGCGCGTGGCGGTCGCCCGCCGGCCCTTCGGGCATCGGTGCTGTTTGCGGCAGGCCGCGAATGATCGAGGCCGTGTTCGGCGGCAATTCGGCTTCGAAGGCATAGGGATCGGCCTTGAGGAAAACCCCGCCATGCGCGCCTTCGATCTCGAATTTGTATCGCGCGCCCGGCTTGGCATCGCGCACGAATGTTTCCCATATCCCGGCGCCGTAATGGCGGCGCATCGGATTGCGCTGCCCGCTCCAGGCGTTGAAATCACCGACCACGCTGACGCGGCGCGCGTTCGGCGCCCACACGGCGAAGGCCGTTCCCGGCACGCCGCCAATCGTTCTGGGATGCGCACCCAGCTTGCGATAGCTGTAAAGATCGCGGCCTTCGGCGTGGAGATACAAATCCAGTTCGCCGAGAAGCGGAACGGTTGCATCGATTGCATCCAATCCTGCCTCCTTTTCGAGCAATCGCCGAAAACAGCTTTATCTGTTGTATGCAGCGCAAATAAAACATAACGTATTGTCATCGGGCTGATCAAAATCAATGCCACGATATCCCGAGTTTGCAAGAAGCGTTGTTGCGGGGGGGCGGCAAGCGGGCGAGGCTGGCTATGCGCGTTCTGTTCGTCACATCGGAGGTCCAGCCGCTTGCCAAGACTGGCGGGCTGGCGGATGTGTCGGGAGCCCTGCCCATCGCCCTAGCCCGGCGCGGGATCGACGTCCGCCTGCTGATGCCGGCCTATCCGGGCGCGCTGGCCCAGCTAAAAAATCCGAAAATCGAAACGACGCTGCCGGTTATCGCCGGAGTCGAGGGCGGCGCGCTGATTTCCGGAACCCTTCCAGGTACGGGCATTCCGGTCTGGCTGGTCGATGCGCCGGCGCTTTTTCTGCGCAACGGCGGCCTCTATCAGGACGAGGCCGGCTGCGAGTGGCCCGATAATGCTCAGCGTTTCGCCTTCCTGTCCCACGTCGCGGTGCATGCGGCGCAAGGAAAAATCTGCGGCTGGAACGCTGATATCGTCCACGCCAACGATTGGCACGCCGGCCTGGTGCCGCTGCTGCTCAGCATGCAGGGCCGGCCGCGGCCAAGCAGCGTGTTCACGATCCATAACCTCGCCTATCAGGGCAATTTCCCGCGCGAGGTGCTGGCCCAGATCGGCGTTCCTGAACATTATTTCTCGACCGACGGCCTTGAATTTTACGGCCAAGTCTCGTTCCTCAAGGCCGCGATCCGCTATGCCGACCACATAACGACGGTGAGCCCCACCTATGCCCGCGAAACGCTGACGCCGGAATTCGGCTGCGGCCTGGACGGTCTGTTGCGCCAGCGTTATGGCGATTATTCCGGGATTCTCAATGGCATCGACGATGCGCTATGGAATCCCGCCACCGATCCGCATCTGGCGCGGAACTTCAGCCCGCAGGATCTTTCCGGCAAGCGCCCGTGTAAGGCGGCCCTGCAGAAGGACATGGGCCTCGAGATCGCCCGCGAGGCGCCGCTCGTCGGTTTTGTCAGCCGCTTCGCTCATCAGAAGATGGCCGATGTGGTTCTCGAAGCCATTCGCGCCCTGGTCGAAGCCGGCGCGCAGTTCGTCGCTGTCGGCGAAGGCGATGCGGCGCTGGAGGCGGGCTTTGTCGAAGCGGCGCACCGATATCCCGGCCGCGTCGGCGCCAAGATCGGCTACAGCGAGCCGCTCGCCCACCGCTTGCAGGCCGGCGCGGATCTCTTGCTGGCGCCGGCAAGGTTCGAACCTTGCGGGCTTACGCAACTTTATGCTGCGCGTTACGGCACGTTGTCGGTAGTACGGCGTACCGGTGGCCTCGCCGACACCATTGCCGACACCACGACAGACGCGCCGGAAGGGCGCATGGCCGCTGGCTTCGCCTTCGAGGAACCGAGCCTTTCCGCACTTCTGAAGGCGCTCGACCGCGCGCTGGCACTGTTCGGCAAACCGCTCGCCTGGCGCCGCTTGCAATTGCAGGCCATGTCGCAGGATTTCAGCTGGAACGCCAGCGCGACCGATTACATTGCTCTTTACCGGATGCTCAGCGGCAAACCGCGCCTCATCGCCGCCGCGCCGTCGTCCGATAGCGGCGATCAGGCCCGGCAGGCGGCATCGTAGCACGCTTCGGCGTGGTACCGGCCACGCCCGACGAATGGGGTACCGAGGTGGTGGAGGTGGTCATGGCTCAACAGATACCGACAATTTCCGACGATGAGATCCGCCTGCGTTCCTACCTGATCTGGCAGCGCGAAGGCTGCCCCAGCGGCGCCGAACTGACGCATTGGCTGCGCGCCAGGGCGGAACTGGAAACCGAACACGACAGCAGGCTCCCGCGCTCGGATGTGATTTTCCGCTGCGACGGCCCTCATCCGGTCCAGGCGCCGCCGGTCCCGCCGCGCGTGGCCGTAACGCCGCCGCCCAGGCGCATCACGGCCGCGCGCATCTCCTCTGGCACTACCGCTGCCAGACGATGAGCGGAAGCTCGGAGGGCAGGAATGCCCCCTGATGGTCAGGAACCGCGCGCACGGTGTAGTCAGCGGCCGGACGAGTGGTCTTGACCTCGCCGGCATAGATGAACCCGTTGGCCGAGCCGGGAATTTCGCGTTCGCGATGAAGGGTGACGATCTGGGCCGGATCGCCATCCCTGGCATCTGCGAACAACTCGACGCGCACTGAAGCAGCCGGCACGTCACCCAGAAAGACCGGCACCGAGAAACGCCGGACGCCCTCGCTGTTACTCACCGTGGAATCGCCGATGTGGAGGCTCGGCCAGTGGCGCGTCAATAGATCGGCCCAGGCCCGGATATCCTTGGCCGCGGCGCAGCCGGAGGCGATGCGGGTGCGCAGCGCTGCCGCCAGCGGCAGATAGGTATCCTCCACATATTGGCGAAGCATCCGCGTGCTCGAGAAAGCCGGGGTCAATCCCGCCATCGAACGGCGGATGCGCCCGAGCCACCTGCGCGGCAAGCCTTCCGCGTCGCGATCATAAAATTCCGGAATAACAGCATTTTCAAGAACGCTGTACAGGCTGTCGGCGTCGCGCGCATCCACTTCCTGCGGAGCGCCACCCTGATCGTCCCCGATGGGCCAGCCGAGTTCCGGCCGATAGGCCTCGTCCCACCAGCCATCAAGCACCGACACGTTCAGCCCGCCATTGACCAGCACCTTCATGCCGCTGGTGCCACAGGCTTCCCAGGGCCGCCGCGGCGTGTTGATCCAGACATCCACGCCCTGCACCAGATCCTGCGCCAGCGCGATATCGTAATCCTCCAGAAACACGATATGATCGCGGTAGCGCGGATCGCGGGCGAAGTTGATCCATTCCCGTATCATGGTCTTGCCGGTGACATCGGCCGGATGTGCCTTGCCCGCCACCACGATTTGCGCCGGCCGCCGCGGATCGAGCAACAGCCGTTCCAGGCGCGCCGGATCGCTGAGGAGCAGGTTGGGCCGTTTGTATTCGGTGAAGCGGCGCGCAAAGCCGAGCATCAGGACATTCGGATCGAGCACATGGTCGGCGCGGCGGATCGCTTCAGCCTCGAAGCCACGCTCGCGCAACTGCGTGGCCAGATGCCGGCGGGCGATGGCGACCAGATGCTGGCGGCTGTTGCCGCGCATGGCCCAGAGCGCCTCGTCTGAAACTCCGGCGATGTTCTGGTGAATGGGGTCGGGCAGCGTGCGCCAGCGCTCCTTGCCGCAAGCGCAGGTCCAGACCTCATCGGCTTCGGCGGAGTCCCAGGTCGGGATGTGCACGCCGTTGGTGATGTGACCGACCGGCACCTCGCAGTGCGGCCAGCGCGGGAACAGCGACTGGAAGATGCCACGGCTGAATTCCCCGTGAAGCCGGCTGACGCCGATCGACCGCCCGGAACCGCGAAGACCCAGATAGGCCATGTTGAAGGGTTCGCCGCGATCATGCGGGTCGATGCGGCCCAGGCACAAAATATCGTCGAGCGTCACGCCCCTCAGGCTCAATTCACCCTCGACATAGGGCAGATACTTGCGCAGCAGCGCTGGGTGAAAGACGTCGAAACCCGCCGCCACCGGCGTATGGGTGGTGAAGATATTGCCCGCGCGGCAGGCCCAGAACGCATCCCAGAACGGCACATCCCGCTGATGGGCGAAGTCGCGCGCGCGCTCGATGATGGCGAACGCGGCATGGCCCTCATTGATGTGGCAGATTTCGATCTCCGGCCGCAACGCCTCAATCACGCGCCAGCCGCCGACGCCCAGCGCGATCTCCTGAATCAGGCGGACTTCGCTGCCTCCGCCGTAGAGCTTGGCGGTGATGCCGCGGTCCACCGGGCTGTTCAGCGGATCGTTGCTGTCGAGCAGGTAGAGTTTCACCCGGCCCACGGTGGCCTGCCAGACCCGCAGCGTCACGTCGCGGCCGGGCAACTGGAGCACCACGCGCAGCCAGCCCTTGCCGTCCACGATCACCGGCTCGATCGGCATCGTCGCCGGCTCGTTATAGGGATAGAGTTCCTGCTGCACGCCTTCGCTGTCGACGATCTGGCGGAAATAGCCTTCCTGATAGAGCAGGCCGATACCGATCACCGGCACGTCGAGGTCGCTGGCGGTTTTCAGGAAATCGCCGGCCAGAACACCGAGGCCCCCCGCATAAAGCGGCAAGGCCGCACCCAAACCGAACTCCATGCTGAAATAGGCGACGCCGCCCAGCGCCTCCGGTCCATAGGTCTTGCGGAACCAGCCCGGCTGCTCCTGATAGCGCGCCCGGGCGGCAGCGAAGTCGCCGAGCTTGCGGCGGAATTCATTGTCGGCGGCCAGCGCCTTGAAGCGCTCGCTCGGCGTGCTCTGCAGAACCGCCCAGGGGCTGTGCGTGCGATCCCAGAGCCTGGCATCGACGTGCTCCCATAACGCATCGCCTTCATGGCTCCAGGTCCAACGCAGATCAAGCGCCAGATTCTGCAGCGCGGCAATCTCGTCAGGCAAGGAAGGAAGCGGAAGTGCAACCATCAGATCGTCTCCTCAGGTTCAGTTCCCCGGCAGCGAGGCATGGCGCCCGAAGGAAGGTGCCACACTGATTCATATCAACAAGGCGATATAGCCGGGCATGGTATTTTTCAGGATGCCCGCGTGCGTTGTGTGCACATCCGGGCAATTCGGGGAAAGTATCATGTTTCCCAGCATTATTCGCAGACATGGCAATACCGTCTTGCAGGCCAGCACAGTTCTGCTGTTCCTGTTAGGCGCCGCGTGCAGCACCGACAGCACAACCACCGCCGGCAAACCCGCCACGACACAAGAGCGCATTGGCGGCGTGCTGAACCAGCCGCTCGACGATCTCAACATCTCCGGCGAGGAGATTCCCCCGCTGCTGGCCGCCACCGTCAAGGCGCCCTATGCCCCGCCTGCGCATATGGAATGTGCCGGGCTCACCGCCGAGATTGATGCGCTGACCAGATTGCTGGGGCCCGACCTCATGCCCGTGACGACCACGGACAACAAGCCGATCGTCAACCAGGACAGCGCCAACGACGCGGCCTGGGATGCCGCCCGCAGCGCAGCATTGGGCTGGATTCCGTTTCGCGGTGTGGTGCGGTTCGTCACCGGGGCGGACCGGCGGGATGCCCGCGTGAAGCACGCGATCCTGGCGGGCTTTGTGCGCCGCGCCTATTTGAACGGGCTGGCCGAAAGCGCACATTGCCCCGCTCAGATGCCGGTGCCGGCGCGCAGCGCCTCAGGCGCGCGCTGAGCCCAGCTTCGCCGCCAGATAGGCAATCGCACCTTTGACCGTCAGCAGCCTGGGGTAATCGCTTTCGGGCACGTTCACGCCCAGCTTCTTGTGCAGCGCCGTGACGAAGTTGAGGAAATCGAGCGAGTCGATGTCGAGTTCCTCGCGCAGATCGGACTCGGGATTGATGGTGGCGGCGTCGGCTTCCGGCGCGATATTTCCCAGTTCCGCGATCACAGCGGCGCGAATGTCGTCTTCGCTCATAGTTTTGCGGGCTCCTGCAACAGGACGGCGATCTGGTTGAGGAAACGGCCGCCGAGATGGCCGTCGGTGACGCGATGATCGGCGGCGAGGGTGGCGATCATCTGCGGTCGCACCTCAACTTTGCCATCGATCGCAGCGGGCTGCTCCACGATCCGGCCGAAGCCGATAATCGCCACCTGCGGCGGATAGATGATGCCGTACAGGCTTTCGACCCCACGCTCGCCCAGGCTCGACACCGTGATCGTGGTGTCGCTGAGTTCGGAGCTGCGCAAGCGCCCCTCGCGCGCCCGTGCTGCCAGATCGCGCAAACGCGCCATCATCTCGTCGAGGCCGAGCTTGTCGCAATCGTGGAGCGCCGGCGAGGCCAGCCCGCCGCCGCGAATGGCGATGGCGCTGCCGATATGGATGGCAGCGCTGGGCGTAAAGCCGTCCGGCTCGGCATAGAAGCCGTTGAACTTGGGATATTGGCGCAAGGCCAGCGCCACGGCCTTCAGCGTCAGCGCCGCCATCAGCAGGCGCTGTTCCGGCAGGCGCGAGGCATTGGTTTGCGCCAGCCAACCCTGCGCCCGCGCCATGTCGATGGTAGTGGACAGATAATAATGCGGAATCTCGCGCTTCGATTTGGCCATCGCTGCAGCAATGGCGCGGCGCATCTTGTCGAGGTCGAGGCCTTTGCGCGGCGCGGCACCGGCCTTTTCCACATCGACGAGCAAGATGGCGCCGTCCGGCCCCGAGCCTCTCAGCGCCGCAAGATCGATGCCGCGTTCCGCCGCGCGCTTGCGCGCCGCCGGCGAGGCGCGCAGGCCGGCTGGCGGCGGGGCCGATTTTTCCGCAGGCGCCGGCCTGGCTGCGGGCGCCTTGATCTCGGGCGCAGGCGTTTTGGGCGCCACTTCGACCGCGCCTTCGATGATGGCGAGCGGCGCGCCCACCGGCACCTTGGTTCCCGGCACGACGAGCTGCTTTCCCATCGTGCCAGCCATGAAGATTTCGACTTCGATGGCGCCCTTGTCGGTCTCGACCACGGCCACGATATCGCCGCGATGCACGGCATCGCCCGGCTGTTTCAGCCATTCGACCAGCGTGCCGGCCTCCATGTCGGCGCCGAGCGAGGGCATGCGGAACTCGGCCATCAGCCCACAACCTGCTTGGCCGCGGCGACAATGGCAGGCACCTGCGGCAGCGCCGCTTCCTCCAGATGGCGCGGATAGGGAATCGGCACCTCGGCGCTGCAGACGCGCGCCACCGGCGCATCGAGGTTCCAGAACGCCTGCTCCATGATGCGCGCGGAGATTTCCGCCGAGAGGCTGCCGGAGCGCCAGTCCTCGTCCACGATCACGGCGCGGCGCGTTTTCGCCAGCGAGGCCATGATGGTGGCGTCGTCCAGCGGACGCAGGGTGCGCAGGTCGATCACCTCGGCCTCGATCTTCTCCGCCGCCAGCGCCTCCGCCGCCTTCAGCGCCTTGGGCAGCGAACCGCCATAAGTGATGAGGCTGACATCTTTGCCGGGGCGGCGCACCGCCGCCTTGTCGATCGGCACCGGGCCTGCATCGGCCGCCAGCGTGCCGGCGACGCCGTAGAGCATCACATGCTCGAAGATCAGCACTGGATCGGGATCTTCCAGCGCCGTCCACAGCATGCCGCGCGCATCCTCCAGCGTGGCGGGCGCCAGAATCTTGAGGCCGGGGATATGGGCGAACCAGCCCTCCAGGCTGTGCGAATGCTGGGCGGCGAGCTGGCGGCCCGCGCCGGTGGCCATGCGGATGACCAGCGGCACGCCGAACTGCCCCCCGGACATATGGCGGATGGTGGCGGCGTTGTTGACGATCTGGTCGAGCGCCAGCAGCGCGAAATTCACCGTCATGATTTCCACGATCGGCCGCATGCCGTTCATCGCCGCGCCGATGCCGAGGCCGGTGAAGCCGGATTCGGACAGCGGCGTGTCGCGGATGCGCTCGGGCCCGAACTCGTCGAGCAACCCCTTGCTTACGGCATAGCAGCCGCCGTAATGGCCGACATCCTCGCCCATCAGGAAGACACGCGGATCACGCTTCAGCGCATCGCGGATGGCCTCGCGGCAGGCCTCGCGATAGGTGATCTCGCTCATGGCGCGGCCTCCGCAGTGACGTCACGCGTCAGCGTTTCGACCGGCTCCCACGCCCCCGCTTCGGCGAAGGCCACGGCGTCGTCCACCTCCGCTGTCACTTCGGCTTCGATCTTTTCGGCATCCCTGTCATGCAGCATGCCGGCTTCGCGCATCCAGTTTGCCAGCCGCGGGATGGGGTCGCGCGTCTTCCACTCCTCCACTTCGGCCTTGGTGCGATAAAGCTGCGGATCGAACATGGAATGGGCGCGGAAGCGATAGGTCTTGCATTCGAGGAATTGCGGGCCGTCACCGGCGCGGATGGCGGCCAGCGCGCGGCTCGCAGCCGCATCCACTGCCACCACGTCCATGCCGTCCACCGATTCGGACGCCATGCGGTAACTCTGCGCCTTGGCATGGATATCGGTCTGCGACTCGGAGAAATCGAGCCGCGTGCCCATTGCGTAGAGGTTGTTCTCGCAGACGAACAGGATCGGCAGCTTCCACAGCGCGGCCAGATTCATGGTTTCGTGGAACTCGCCCTCGGCCGCTGCGCCCTCGCCGAAGAAGCAGGCGGTGACGCAGCTTTTGTGCTGCATCTTGTCAGCCAGTGCCAGCCCGCCCGCCAGCGGCAACCCGCCGCCGACGATGGCATAGCCGCCATAGAAGCGATGCGCGGCGCTGAACAGGTGCATCGAGCCGCCGCGGCCGCGGCTGACGCCTTCCTGCTTGCCGTACATCTCCGCCATCACCGCGCGCATGGGCACGCCGCGCACCAGCGCGTGGCCGTGCTCGCGATAGGTGGCGACCACCGCGTCCTCAGCCGTCAGCGCCGCCATCACGGCGGTGGAGATCGCCTCCTCGCCGATGGCCAGATGCAGGAAGCCGCGAATTTTCTCGACCTGATAGAGTTCGTCGCATTTCTCCTCGAAGCGGCGCACACGCGTCATCTGGTGCAGCAGGCCGAGCAGCGTGTCGCGCGTCAGGTGGAGCTTTGCCTCGCTCATTTCTCGTCGCTTTCGAGGGTGGAGATGTCGCCTTCGGGCAGGCCAAGCTCGCGGGCCTTCAAGAGGCGGCGCATGATCTTGCCCGAGCGCGTCTTGGGCAGGTTCTTGCGGAACACGATCTCTTTGGGCGCCACCGCCGGGCCGAGGCGCAGCCGCGCATGGCCGAGCAGTTCCTTGCGCAGCGCCTCGCTTTCCGCATAGCGGGGATTGAGCGCGACGAAAGCCTTGACGATCTCGCCCGCCACCGGGTCGGGGACGCCGATCACGCCGACCTCGGACACCGCGGGATGCTCCATCAGCGCGCTTTCGACCTCGAACGGGCCGATCAGGTGGCCGGCGGATTTGATGACGTCGTCGCCGCGGCCGACGAACCAGAAATAGCCGTCGGCGTCGCGCATAGCCAAGTCGCCGGTCAGGTACCAGCCGTCCACGAAATTCTTCTTGTAGCGTTCTTCCTCGTGCAGATAGCCCCGGAACATCGATGGCCAGCCCGCCTTCAGCGCCAGCTCGCCGCTCTTCATCGGCTCGGTGATAATGCGCACATGCTCGCCGTCGCGCTCGACGATCGCGGCCTCGATACCGGGCAGCGGCCGGCCCATCGAGCCGACCTTGATGTCCTGGCTCAGATAATTGGCGATCATGATGCCGCCGGTCTCGGTCTGCCACCAATTGTCGTGGAACGGCCGCCCGAGCGCATCAGCGCTCCACAATACGGCCTCGGGATTGAGCGGCTCGCCCACGCTGGCCATGAAGCGCACACGATCGAAAGTACCCTTCGGCACCATCTCTCTGCCCGCGCGCATCAGCATGCGGATGGCGGTGGGCGCGGTGTACCACACCGTGACCTTCTGCTCGGAAAGGATGGCGTACCAGCGCGCAGCGTCGAAATCGGCTTCGTCCACGATCAGGGTGGCGCCGATGGTCAAGGGCGCGATGATGCCGTAGGAGGTGCCGGTGACCCAGCCGGGATCGGCCGTGCACCAGAACACGTCCTCGGGATGGAGGTCGAGCGCGTATTTGCCGGTCATGTGATGGGCGAGTACCGCCTCATGCACGTGGATGGCGCCCTTGGGCGTTCCCGTGGTGCCGCTGGTGAAATGCAAGAGCGCGATGTCTTCCGGTGCAGTCTTCACGATCTGGAAGGTGTTGCGCGCCGCCGCCATCGCGGCTTTCAGGCTCGTGGTGCCGGGGGGCAATGATCCCTCCCCGCCATCGATCAGGAAAACGTGGGCGAGCGAAGGAAGCTGATCGCGCCAGGGCAGGATTTTGCGCTCGTAGAGATGGCGCGTGGTGACCACGGCCCTGGCGCCGCCGCGCGCCATGCGCGTCTTCACCGGCTCGGGCCCGAACACGGAAAACAGCGGCGAAACCACGCTGCCGTTTTTCAGCGCGCCGAGGGCAGCGATGTAAAGCTCGGGCACGCGGCCGAGCAACGTGAACACGACATCGCCGTTGCCGATCCCGGCGCTGCGCAGCACGTTGGCGAAGCGATTGGTTTCGCGTGCCATCGACGCATAACTGAAATCGCGCTGCGTGCCGTCCTTGCCCAGCCAGCGCAGCGCCAGCTTGGAACCGCGCCCCCTGAGCAGATGCCGATCCAGCGCTTCATAGGCGATGTTGAGTCCACCGCCGGGCAGACCAGCAAGCTCATAACGGGCGCCTTGCCATGAAAATCCGGCGTATATCGCCGCATAGTCGCCAAGATTTGGCCGCAACCCCGATGCCGGACGAGCTTTGCGAAGGATCGTGGTTTCCAATGCGCCGCCTCGGACGCGAACCCATATTCATTCTGGCGGCGATGGCGGTGGAAACACTGATACTCGTCAAAAACGCTCGGGCAGCCCGCGGCGGTCAGAAATATTGGCGCAATTGAACATAAAATAGCGTCGGTTCGCCGGCATAGACCGGCAGGTTCGCCGCCAGCGGGATGCCGCCGAATTCCGTGCCGTTCGGCCCGATGGCGAACTGGCTGCCGAGGATGAGGTTGAGATTTTCGCGCAGCGAATAGGTCGCCTGGGCGATGCCGTAGACGCTGCCGTCGTTGAGGTTGGAAATCACCGTGGGGCTGATGGCGAGCAGCGGGGTCTGCTGCAGCGTGGCGCCAACAGCGAGGTAATCGCGGCCGGTATCGAACACCTGCCCGCGCACCAGCCGGCCGAGCAAGGGCGCGGGAAGATCTGCCAGCGCATAACGCCGCGCGGAGAGGCCGAAACCGTTGCGGTAATATTCGGCGAACAGCGTCAGGTCGCGGCCGAACAGCGTGGTGGCGTCGCTGATATTGGCGAGTGCGGACGCACAGGTTTTGCCATCGCGCACGAAAGTCGGGATCGTCTCAAGGTTCCAGGTGGCGCCACCGAGCGCACCATTGACACCGATGCCCGCCACCCAGTCGCCGTGGTCGCGCGCCAACAGCCATGTGGTCTGATAGGTGCCGAGCGTGGTGTGGAAATGCAGGGCATAGGAACTGGCGTTGGCGGTGAGCGCCTCGCCCCGGCGCGCCGGGCGCGGCACCATTACGAGCTGGAGATCGGAGCCGTCATCGAACAGCCATTGGCCGTAGAGCATGTCGGTGCCGGGTTTGTATTCGGTGTCGGTGGCGTTCGGCGCGAAGGGATCGAACAGGTCCATCGGCCGGAACACCAGCCCGCTGCCCCAGGTCAGCGCCTGCCGGCCGAGCCGCAGCACCAGATGTTCGCCCGTATAGGTGACCGACAGGCGGTCGAGCTTGTGCATGGCTACAAGATGCCGATCGTTCACGAAGGTATCGGAGAGGCGCCACCAGGTCGCCGGCGGCGCCTGGGGCAGCAGCGCCAGCGCCGCACTGGCATTCGCCAGCTGCGGTGCGTCGCCATAGACGGCGCTGGCCTCATAAGCGACATCGAAGCTCCAGTCGTTCCAGCGCGGCTGCCAGGTGAGCCGCAGATCGCCCAGCGCATCGTTGCGATGGCGCGCGCCCAGCATGGCCGAAAGACTCTGCGCGGAATCGAAGGCCCCGACGTCCTGCAGTTCGAGCCGGCCGTGAATGCCGTCCGCCAGGGCCGGCACCGCGAAGGCGAGACAGGCAAGAGCAAGTGGCCAAACGCGCATCCGGCGCCTCAACCCGCGCTGTTGCGCCGCTCGTCGGAGGCGATACGCCCGTCGGTGATGACGATGTGGCGGCGCGTGCGTGCGATCACCCGCGAATCGTGCGTGGCCATCAGGAAGGTAACGCCGGAAATCTGGTTCAGGTGGGACATCAGCGTAATGAGATCCTCCGCCGTCTTGGAATCGAGATTGGCGGTTGGCTCGTCGGCGAGCACGATGGCCGGCCGGCTGGCCAGCGCCCGCGCCACCGCCACGCGCTGCTGCTGGCCGCCGGAAAGCCGCGCCGGACGGCGGTTCTCAAGCCCGTCCAGCGCCACCTCGTGCAGCATCTCCCGCGCCCGCGCACGCCGTTTGGCCGGCGCCTCGCCCATAAGCTGAAGAATGAATTCCACATTCTCCTCCGCCGTCAGCACCGGAATGAGATTGTAGGCCTGGAAGACGAACCCGATCTTGGTGAGGCGCAGATCGGCCAGCGCCTCGCCGGACAGGCCGGTCAGTTCCTCGCCGTCCACCTTGACGCTGCCTTGAGTCGGGCGGTCGAGGCCGCCGATGATGTTGAGCAGCGTCGTCTTGCCCGAACCGGACGGCCCCGCCAGCGAGGCGAAGTCGCCCTTCTCGATCGAAAGGTCGATGCCCCTCAGCGCCGGCACGTCGATCGCACCCTGGCGGTAATGCTTGGTCACGCCACGGCATTCAACGATGTTGGCGACGACGTTCGTCATCATACCCCCTCTCAAATATGGCTCATGGCTTCGACCGGGCTGACTTTCGAGGCACGCCGCGCCGGCCACAGCGTCGCCAGCACGCCCAGCACCCAGACCATGAGGCTGTAGGTCACGAAATCGGACGGCACGATCACCGGATAGAGAATGTGGCCGGCGCCAGCCAACTCGGCGCCGCGCGCCAGAAAGCCCAGATCGATCCCCTTCGGGAACGCCGAAACCGTCGCCAGCGCCGCCGCGGCGCCCAGCGCCACGCCAAGCCCGACGAGAAACACCGACTCCAGCGCCACTTCCAGCAGCACCAGTCGCGGACGCATGCCCAGCGCCTGCAGCAGGCCGAATTCGCGCGTGCGCTCCAGCACCGCCATCAGCTGCGTGTTGACGATGCCGAAGCCCATCAGCAGGAAGATGATCCACAGCCACATCAGGACGAACTGGTCGAAGAACGTGGAAACCGCATAGGACAACGGCTCCAGTGTTTTCCACGACTGCACGTCGGCGCCCGGCACGGCGCGCTCGAGCGCGGCCAGCACGCCGGGCAGCGCGGCATCGTTGCTGACGTCGAAGGCGATTTCCGAAAGGTCGCTGCCAATGCCGGTGAAGCGTTGCGCGGTCTTCAGGCCGGTGAAGACGAATTCGTCCTCCGCCGTCCGCGGACCGGCGAACAGCCCCACGACCTGAAACGCGCGCTCGGCCAAGTGGCCGTCCGCCGCCTGCACCATCACCACCACGCGCTTGCCGACGCGGGTTTTCAGCCGCCTGGCGAGGTTGCTGCCGAGCACAATGCCGACATCGTCAGGGCCCGAAAGATAGTGCCCGGCGGTGATCTGTGCAGGCAGCACGGAGATCTGCCGCTCATGCGCCGGCTGCACGCCCACCAACGTCACCGGCAGGGTCTTGTATTCGCTCTGCACGATGGCGCTGAGACGCACACGCGCACTATAGGCGCTCACAGCGCCGCCGTTCAGCACCGCCATCAGCCCGGCATCCGGCGGCGGCAGGCGATGAGCGACCGTGGGATCGTCCAGATAGCCTTGGGCGTGGATCTGCCCTTCGCCGGTGATCGTCCTGATTGCGACATCGCGACTCGATGCCGACCAGGCGCGCAGCAGCACAGCGAAGGTGAGGACAGACCACAGCCCCACACATACCACCAGCATGGTGATGAAAGTGCGGCGCGGATTGCGCCACAGGCTGCGCC
This sequence comes from Alphaproteobacteria bacterium, assembly GCA_018971835.1. Taxonomy (GTDB): domain Bacteria; phylum Pseudomonadota; class Alphaproteobacteria; order Micropepsales; family Micropepsaceae; genus Rhizomicrobium. The sequence continues at coordinate 20,469 of JAGWZW010000001.1, read as the reverse complement.
AGGCCAGCGGCAGCAGAAACCGGAAACCGCCCATCACACCGCCCTCATCGCCGAAACTGGCTCAAGCCGGCGCACGCGCGCATAGGGCACCAGTCCCGCCACGGCGATGCAAAGCGAGATCGCCAGCGGCCCGGCCAGCGCGCTCACCCAGCCGAGTTGCGGATAAAGCGTGGAGGGCATGTGCCATTGCTTGAACAGCGCGTCCGCACCGGAGAACAGGATGCCATGTCTGGAGAGCCACAGCGTGAACCCCGCCCCCAGCGCAATGCCCAGTACGGCACCGATCCCGGCCAGGAACACCAGCTCGATCCACACCATGCGGCCGATCTGGCTGGGGCGCATGCCGATGGCCATCAGCATACCGAACTCGCGCGTGCGCTCCAGCACCGACATCAGCAGCGTGTTGAGGATGATGAAGACCACGATGACGATGACGCTGACATACCACAAGAGCCCGACGCTCATGTCGAGCATGATCACGTCGTTGAGCGCCGGTTCCAGAGCCGCCCAGTCGCGCAGCACCAGCCCATACCGCCGCGCCACCGCCTGCAAGGCGGACAGCTGCGACTGGATGGCGCCGAGCGAATGGCCGGACACCGCGATGACATTGGCGCTGTGGCCCATCGCAAAATCGCTCTGGAAGCGGGCGAGCGGCATTTCGACGAGCTGGCGATCGAGCTGCGCCGCGCCGGTCGAGAAAATGCCCTTCACGGTGAGCAGGTCGGCGGCCACCGAGCCGTCGCGCGCCGCGCCCAGCATGGTGAGCTTGTCGCCCAGCTTGAGCTTGAGGTTGCGGGCAAGCCCCGCGCCCACCAGCACCGCATCGCCGTCGCCGGCGGCCAGCGCATGGCCGGCCGTCAGCGAGGAGCCCAGCGTCGTCACCTTCGCCTCGTGCGCCGGATCGACACCGATCACCGCCGCGGCATAGCTGCGCGAGCCGTAGGACAGAATGACATAGGTTTCCGCGCGCGGCGCCGTGGCCGTCACGCCGGCTACGGCATTGAGGCGCGCCATCACCGCGGCGGGATCGGCGATGACCTTGCGCAGATCGGGATCGTCGCTGTAGCCGGGCGGCTGCACCTGCGCGAAACCGTCGATCAGGCGCAGCACGTTCTCTTTCATCGTGCCATAAACGCCCAGCTGCAGCGACAGCAGGAACACCGTGGACGCCGCCGCCAGGGCGATCGAGGACAGTGACAGCACCGTGCGATACCGCTGCCGCCAGATGTTGCGCCACGCCAAGCCCGCCAGCATGCTCAATCCCTCGGGTTCTGCAGGTTGGAGAGCGTGAAGGTGTAAGACGGCACGGTGACGTCGAAACTGCCGGAGGTAGTTTCGATCCGCGTCCATTTGCCTGGCTCGCCCACCGGCCGCATGGTCATCACCGCCGGATATTCGCGCCCACCGATCCTGTTCACCTTGTCGGTCGTCATCGCGCGCACGGGCTTCATGTCCTGGTCGAAATAGGTTTCGGCCATCATCACGCCGTCGTCGCGCACCTTGGCAGTGAGCTTGCCCCACACCACCGGCGCGCCCGGCTTGGGATCGGCCTCGATGGTATAGACCGTGTGCGTACCGTCTTTCGCGCTGCTGAGCAGCTTGTGCGTATAGAGCGTGAGCAGATCGTCGGCCTTGGAGAGGTCGTTGTAGGAGAAGTCCGACCCCATCCAGCTTTGCGCCAGCATCGAGCCCGGCAGCTTGATGATCTGGTTGAGCTTGGGATTGAAGACCCAGGTCTCGTTCTTTTGTTTCAGCGTGGCGTTGCCGGCGTCCTTGGCGGGCGCGACAAAGCGCACCAGCGCATCGTCGTCGCCCTTGGTCCAGGCTTTCATCTTGAGGCTGCGCTCCCAGTCCGGGCGATGCACGGTCATGGTGACTTCCGTCTCGGAACTCTTCGCGCGCCAATTGTCGAAAGCCGCGCGGATCAGCGCATCGGCATCGGGCGCGGCCTGCGCAGTGCCGGCGAATGCCGCACACATCGCGGCGGCAAGCAGGATCGGCGCGCGGTTCATGACTTTCCCTTTCCGGTCTTGACGGCGATACCGTCGAACAGGCTTTGCAGGAAGACGCGCACCCAGGCGCGCGGATCGAATTTGGGATCGAGCCAGTATTGCAGCAGCAATCCGTCCACCGCGCCCACCAGCACGGCGGAGAGCACCTCGATCTCGGCATCGCGGCGGATTTCGCCGGCGCCTTGCGCGGCGCGCAGCAGCACCGAAATCTGGCTGCGGTAATCGACATAAAGCCTCTGCATCGCCTCGGCGAAGCGATGGCGCGTGCCGGTCTTGGCGGCGGCGGCCCACACCTCCAGCGTCACCGGATAGAGCGCGACATGATCGACGAAGGCGCCCACGCCCGCCTCGGCAAAGGCGACGAGCTGCTCCTTGGCCGAACCGCCCACTTTCATATGCGCGAGACTGGTCTGCAGGAGCTGGCCCTGCAGCCACTCGAAGACGGCGTAGAACAGGTCTTCCTTGTTGGTGAACGAGGCGTAGAGCGAGCCCTTGGAGACGCCGGCGGCGGCGGCCACATCGTCCATCAACGTGGCCTCGAAGCCGGTCCGGGCGAACTGGCTGGCCGCGGCCTCCACGATCTGCCGGCGCCTGGCATCCCGGTCTACTACACGGGCCACGGAATTATTCTCTATAATGACTGACTCGTCGGTCATTATATGGGTATTTTGGGCGGGATCAAGGGAAAGTTCCGGTGTCACCGATCCTTGGCCGCTGACGCTGGCGCAGCAGGGCAGCGGCGCTCGGCACGACGATTTCGCCGGGGACGTCTTCCAGGCGCGCTTCGTGTTCGCACATCGAAAGTTCTTCCAGCGTGTCGCGCGACATGGGTACGGGCGGCGGCCATTACAACCGAGTCGCCCGAAGAAAAACCGCCGAAATCGTTCGGCCCGGTGCGAGGCTTTGCCGGCTGCCTCCGGCCCGTCAAATCGACTGCGTGGAAACCATGCCAGCGACGCAACCGAACGCCGGGAAAGGACAGCATACAGTCAGCACAGAAGATCGCCCGCGGGAATGCACCGCCGGTGCCGCCGCTATCTACCGCGGCCGCAAGCGGCATGATATGCGGAAGCCCGCATAAGCATTTTTCGGCGCACCAGAAACATGACTCCGTTCGCACAGATCTACGCGGCCGGCAGGGGACTGCGCCCGGCCCTCGAACGCTACAAACACCACCTTTCCGCCGCCTCGATGGTGATCGGCTTCGGCTTCGACAACGTGCTGCTGGGGCCGGTGGACATTCCCTCCACCCAGCTCATCATCGCTGCCTATCTCGCGGCGGCGGCCGCGGCGATCGGTCTTCTGCACCAGGCTGAAACAGCTGGCGAAACGGGCGTGCTCTACCGCTGGCGCAACCTCTTTCCGATGGCCATCCAGTTCGCGCTTGGCAGCGTATGGAGCGGGCTGCTGGTGTTCTATTCGAGAAGCGCGGTGATCGCGGCCTCGTGGCCTTTCCTGCTGCTGCTGTTGGCGATCTTCATCGGCAACGAGGTGCTGCGCCGCTACGTCGCCCAGCTCGTGTTCTCGACCATCCTGCTGTTTTTCGCCGTCTTTTCGTACGCGATCTTCCTGGTGCCGATCTATGTGCACGCCATCGGCACCTGGGTGTTCATGCTCAGCGGCGCGCTGGCGGTTCTGGCCTTCGTCGCCTTTCTTTACGCGCTGGCGGCGATCGGACCCGCGGCTTTCGCCCCGGCACGGCTGAAGATCATGAGCGGGACGGCGGCCGTGTTCGCTCTCATCAACCTGTTTTATTTCGTCAACATCCTGCCGCCCTTGCCGCTGGCGCTGGCCGACAGCGGCGTCTATCACGCGGTCAAAAAGGTCGGAGACAGCTATGTCGCGACCGCGGAAGGCCAGAACTGGTACCGCAATCTGATCGGCGATCCGGTCGTTCATTTGAAGGCGGGCGAGGCGGTCTATGCCTACAGTTCGGTGTTCGCGCCGATCAGGCTTTCGGCCCGCATCAGCCATCGCTGGGAATGGTATTCGGAGAAGTCCGGGCGCTGGCTGCCGCGCGGCACCATCAGCTTCACCGTCAATGGCGGGCGCAATGGCGGCTATCGCGGCTACACCATCAAGCATGACCCGGCGGACGGCGACTGGCGCGTCGATATCGAAACCCGAGGCGGCAACCTGATCGGCCGCATCCGTTTTCGCGTCGAGCATGTGGATGCTGCGGAGGCACCGGTCCTGCACACGCTCGCGCCCTGAGGCGGAAGGTCATGCCTTGTCGAGCAGCCCGGCGCGGCGCGCCAGCCAGATGCCGGCCGTGAGTACCACCACGCCGGCCACCGCCAGCGCCACCTTCCAGGCATGATGCGCGCCCAAAAGGCCCGCCGCATAACCGGCCATCGCGCCGGGCACCATCAGCGCCGGTGCCCAGATGAAGGCCGAAACGACATTGGCCAGCCAGAAGCGGCTGACGGACATGCGCGTGACACCGGCCACCAGCGGCACCAGCGCGCGCAAGGGGCCGAAGAAGCGGCCGATATAGATGCTCTTGCCGCCATGCTTGTCGAAGAAGGCATAGCCCCGCGCCAAAACTTCGGGATGGCGCACAAACGGCCAACGGTTGTCGAGCAGATGGCCGAAGCGGCGCCCCAGCCAGAACGAGATGGCATCGCCCAGCACTGCCCCCAGGATCGCGCCCAGCAACACCGGCCAGAACGGCAGCGTGCCCGACGGTACCAGCGCACCCGCTGCCAGCAGGATCGTGGTGCCCGGAAAGGCGAAACTCACAAAGGCGAAGGATTCGCCGAACGAAACCACGAACAGAATCGGAAAGGCCCAGCCGGAATTCTGGCTGACGAAATCCATGACGGACCGGACGAGTTCATCCATTATCAAACAAACTCAATATGATGCCACGCGAACGACGGAGCACTCCCGCCGGCCCGGCCTGTCTAAGCCCTCGCGCGCCAAATAGCAAAATCGCCGGACCCGATGCCGCAGCGCAAAATCTTGCGCAGCAATGCCTCCCGGGCTTTAGGTTGGGACAAGGTGCCTTGTTGGCATATCGTGGCCACGGCGGCGGATTGCAAGAGCAGCGGCAGACATGACAGCGGCAGATATCCTCATCATCGGCGGCGGGATCGCCGGGGTTTCGCTGGCGGCACGGCTGGCGAGCCGGCAATCCGGCCGGGCGCGGACGGTCCTGCTGGAGCGTGAGGAAATGCTCGCCATGCACACCACCGGCCGCTCTGCCGCCATTTTCAGCGAAACCTACGGCAACGCGCAGGTACGCCTGTGGACGCGCGAAGGCCGCGACTTCTTTCTTAACCCTCCGGCCGGCTTTGCCGACGGGCCGCTGGTGAGCCCGCGGCCGACGCTGTTCGTGGCCCGGCCCGGGGACACGGAAAGGCTCAACACCTTCCTGCGCGAAAACCCCGGCCATGCCGAGCCCATGACGCCGGCGAAGGCGCACGCTTTGGTGCCCGTGCTCCGTGAAGGCGTGTTCACCGGCTTCGCCGTCGAGCCGGCCTCCACCGATATCGACGTGCACCGGCTGTTTGACGGCTTCCGCCGCATGGCGCTCAAGAACGGAGCAGACATCCGCACCTATCGCGAGGTTCGCGGCCTTCAGCGGAAGTCCGGTGTCTGGACCGTCGAGACGAACGACGGAGGCTACGAGGCACCTATAGTGGTCAACGCTGCGGGCGCCTGGGGCGGGCATATCGGCATCCTGGCCGGGCTGGGCGATTACGGGCTGCAACCCTTGCGCCGCACGGCCGTGATGATCGAGCCGCCACCGGAACTGGAGATTTCCAGCTGGCCGCTGGTCAACCACATCGGCGACGACTTCTACTTCAAGCCCGATGCCGGGCTGATCCTGGCCTCGCCGCTGGACGAAACGCCGAGCGAGCCCTGCGACGCCCAGCCCGAGGAGATCGACGTGGCCACCATCGCCGCGCGCCTCGAAGAAGCCACCACGCTCACCGTTCACCGCATTCGCCGGCGCTGGGCGGGGCTTCGCAGCTTCACGCCGGACCGCACGCCCCATTTCGAATTCGACGATCAGGCGGAGGGCTTCTTCTGGCTGATCGGCCAGGGCGGTTACGGCATCCAGACCTCGCCGTCCATTTCGCAGCGCGCCGCCGACAAGATCCTGGCGCGGCTGTAGCGTTCAAGCGCTGCGCATCAATTTCGCATACAGCGCGCGCACGGCGGATTGCGCGCCGGCCAGACGCGCCTGCAATTCGTCGAAGTCGCGCGTGCCGCCCGCGCGGGCAAGCAGCGCCCTGAGGCCCGGCGTTGCCGCTTCGGGGTCGAGCGTTCCTTCCACCGCGATGCGCAACACCTGCATCAGCGCGTTTTCGAGCCGCGCGGCAGAGAGCAGAACCTGCGCCTCTTCGGGCGAGAGCACACCGGCCATTTCCAAAGCCTCGAACGCCGCCACGGTATTGGTACTGAGCACTTCGGGATGCGCAGGCGCCGCCATCAGCTGCAGCGTCTGCGCCACGAATTCGAGATCGACCAGGCCGCCGGGCGCGAACTTCAAGTCCCAGGCGTTCTTGCCGGGGAACTGCGCGGCCAGCTTCTCGCGCATCTGCCGCGCATCGGCGAAGAGTTTGGCCTCGTCGCCCGCGGCCGTGAGCGTCTGGCGGATCACCTCTTCCACCTTTGTGAGCAGCGCCCGCGGCCCGGCGATCACGCGCGCGCGCGTCAGCGCCAAACGCTCCCAGGTCCAGGCTTCCTGCGCGTGATAGCGCGCGAAGGATTTAAGGCTCACCGCCACCGGCCCCTTGTTGCCGGTGGGGCGAAGGCGCATGTCCACCTCGTAGAGTTCGCCTTCGGCGGTCTGCGCCGTGAGCGCGACGAGGAACCGCTGTGCCAGCCGCGCGTAATAGGCACTCACGGCCAGCGGACGCGGCCCATCGGAGGATTCGGTTTCCGCCGGCGCGTCGTAAACGAAGATGAGATCGAGGTCGGAGCGCGCCGTCATTTCGCGCCCGCCGAGCTTGCCCATCGCCACCACCGCGAAGGCGCCGCCTTCGATGCGCCCCGCGCTTGACGACAACTCGTTCTCCACCACCGGCAAGAGGCCGGAGATCACCGCCTCGGCGACATTGGCGAGCGCCGGGCCGGCTTCATCGGCCTGGGCATGACCTTCGATGATCTGCACGCCGACGCGGAAGATCTGTTCGCGCGCGAAGCGGCGGGCGGCATCGAGCGCGCCCTCGTAGCTGCCCGCGTCGCCCAGCGCCACGCCCAGATCGCGCTCCAGCCGCGCCCGCTGCGGCAGCTCGCCCAGATAGCCCGGATCGAGCAGCGCATCGAGCACCGCGGGCGTGCGCCCGAGATATTCGGCGAGCCTGGGCGCAGAACCGCACACCGATGCCACCAGATGCAACAACGACGGATTGGCGAGGAACAGCGAAAAGGGCTGTACGCCCGCGGGCAAGCGCGTGACGAAGCGGTCGAACTGCAGAAAGGCGGCATCGGGATCGGCGCTGGCGGCCAGCGCCTTCAGAAGCGCTGGCATCAGCATGGTCAAGAGTTCGCGCGCCCGCTCGCTGCGGGTGGCACGGATGCGGCCGTGATGCCAGGCGCGGATGGCGCCCGCCACGTGACGCGCATCCTTGAAGCCCATATTGGCCAGGGTTTCGAGCGTATCGGGATCGTCCTCCACGCCGGTGAAGACCAGGCTGCCCTCGCTCACCGCCAGAGGGGCCGCGCGCTCGAACAGGCGCGCATAATGACCCTGCACCGTTTCGAGGCGAGCGCGCAGCGCGGCGGCGAATTCCTCGACGCCGGCAAAGCCCATGAAGCAGGCGATATGCGCCAGACCTTCCGCATCCTTCGGCACCGAATGGGTCTGCTGATCCTCGATCATCTGCAGGCGGTGTTCCAGAGTACGCAGAAAGCGATAGGCCTCGGTCAGATCGGCGGCGGCTTGATCCGACACCAGCCCGCGCGCGCGCAAGGCCTCGATGGCAGCCAGCGTGCCGCGCGGACGCAAGCTGGAATCGCGCCCGCCGAGAATCAATTGCTGGGTCTGGGCGAAGAACTCGATCTCACGAATGCCGCCGCGGCCGAGCTTGATGTTGTGCCCGGCCACCGCGATGGTGCCGTGGCCCTCATGGGCGTGAATCTGCCGCTTGATGGAATGAATATCCTCGATGGCGGCGAAATCGAGATTGCGCCGCCAGATGAACGGCTCGATAGCCCTGAGGAAATCCGCGCCCGTTTCGGGATCGCCCGCGCAGGGCCGCGCCTTGATCATGGCGGCACGTTCCCAGTTCTGCCCCATGCCTTCGTAATAAAGCTCGGCCGCTTCGGTGGAGATGGCCACCTGCGTCGCCCCCGCATCGGGGCGCAAACGCAGGTCGACGCGGAAGACGTAACCGTCCACCGTGATCTCGGCCAATAGCTTCACCAGCCCCTTGACCAGCTCCACGGCGGCCACGCGCGCATCGGCCTTGGCGCGGAAGGGAAAGACTTCCGCGTCGTAGAACGCGATGAGGTCGATATCGCTGGAATAGTTCAACTCGTGGGCGCCGTACTTGCCCATAGCCAAAACGGTCAGGCCGGTGGTGGCTTCGAGCACGGCCGGGTCGCGGGCATCAAGCCCCGCGCGCATCGCCGCCTCGCGCAGCAGGAAGCGCAGCGCGCCCGAAACCGCCGCATCGGCGAATTCGCACAGTGCGCGCGTCACCTTTTCCAGCGGCCACAGCCCGGCGATATCGGCCAGCGCGATGGCGAGCGCGGCGCGACGCTTGGCGATGCGCAAGAGGCTCATCGCGGCGGACAGCGTCTCAGCCGAGGCAGCGGTGCGGGCTTCGGCCGCGATCCGTACCAGCAGCTTCTCCGGGCCAAGGCCAGCGAGTTCGCGCAGGAAGTCCGGCTCGCGCGCCGCGGCCCGCGCCAGGTAGGGGCTGTTGCCGAAGGCGGCCGCGAACACCGCGCGCGCAGCCGGCGGCAGCGCGAAGTCCAGCTCGGCCAGCGCCCGCTCTGCCCGCGCCGGATCGAACGGCGCCGGCAGCTTCCCGTGTGCGGCAAAAGCATCAGTCATGCCGGCATCCTAGCGGCGGACGAACGGAAACGATACTCAGCCCTTGGTCCGCGATGCACGGCGGAAACCGCGCGGGAAGATCAGCGTGGCCTTCAGGCCCGGCGCGTTGTCCGAAAGTTCGAGCACGGCGTCATGCAGGCGCACCACCGCCGCCACCAGCGACAGGCCAAGGCCCGTGCCCGGCGAATTGCGGCTCGACTCCAGGCGCACGAAGCGCTCCAGCACATGCTTGCGGTCGGCATCGGGTATACCGGGACCGGTATCCTCCACCGCCAGCAGCACCCCGCGCGGATCTTCACGCAGCACGATGCGGATGCGGCCGCCGGGCGGAGTGTATTTGATGGCGTTGTCCACCAGATTGGCCAGAGCCTGGGAGATCAGCGTGCGGTTGGCCTCGATCTGCACCACTTCGGAGACTGAAACCTCGAGGGCGATGGATTTCTCCTCGGCTACCGGCCCATAGAGTTCCGCCACGCCTTCGACCACGCTGGAAAGATCCACCAGCGTCATGGCCTCGCGCGCCACGCCGGCCTCGGCCTCGGCGATCAGCAGCAGCGCATTGAAGGTTCCGATCAGCCCGTCGGTTTCCGCCACCGCGGCTTCGATCTCCATGCCTTCGTCGGTTTCAGGATCGAGGCGCATCGAGATGCCTTCGAGCCGGTTGCGCAGCCGGTTGAGCGGCGAGCGCAGATCGTGCGCCACCGAATCAGTGACCTCGCGCAACCCGTTCATCAACTGCGCGATGCGGTCGAGCATGGAGTTGAGATTGGTCGCCAGCGTATCGTACTCGTCATGCGCGGCGCTCACCGGCACGCGGCGCGACAGGTCGCCCGCCATGATCTCCAGGCTGGTGCGGTTGATGGAATCGAGGCGGCTGAGCAGATTGCGGCTCATCAGCACGCCGCCGACCAGCCCCAGGATCAGCAGCAGCCCGACGCTCCAGGGCAGCGTGGTGGTGAAGAGCTGCTCGGACTGGTAACGCTCATGCACGTCGCGCGCCGCCAGCAGATGGAAACCGCCAGTCAGCAGAAAGACGCGGCCGCGGGCGCGGCGGCGCTCCTGCTTGGCGCCCGAACCGAACAGGTAATCGAACTCGATGAAGTCGCCGTCGCGCGCCTTGATGTCCGGCCAGCGGTCGAGATTGCCGGCGATGGGTCGCTTCAGGCTGTCGGTCAGCAGATAAAGGCTTTGCCCGCCGTGGCCCGAGCGGCTGATGACCGCGTCCGTCAGCCCGGCCAGGCCGAAACGCTGATACTGCTCGGACAGGCCGGTGATCTCCGCCTGGATGATCTGGTCGGTGCCGGCGTCGAGCGCGCGCTTGGTGTTCCAGTAGGTGAAGCCGACGATCGCCGCGGACGACAGCGCAAAGACCACGACGTAAACCAGCACGAATCGGAACGCGACGGTGCGCAGCGGCACCGCCCACGAACCGATGCGCGCCGGTCTGACCATAGGCTATGCGCGCGCCCGGATCATGTAGCCGGCGCCGCGAACGGTGTGCAGCAGCGGCATGTCGAAGCCCTTGTCGATCTTGGCGCGCAGGCGCGAGATATGCACGTCGATCACGTTGGTCTGCGGATCGAAATGGTATTCCCACACGCTTTCGAGCAGCATGGTGCGCGTCACCACCTGGCCGGCGTGGCGCATCAGGTATTCGAGCAGGCGGAATTCGCGCGGCTGCAGGTCGATTATCACATCGCCACGCGTGGCGGTTCGCGTGAGGAGGTCCAGTTCGAGATCGCCGACCACGAGCCGCGTCTTCACCGCCGAGGGCTGGCGCCGGCGCATCAGCGCATCGAGCCGCGCCATCAGCTCCACGAAGGCATAGGGCTTGGCGAGATAATCGTCGCCGCCGGCCTTCAGGCCCTTGACGCGATCGTCCACCTCAGAGAGGGCGGACAGGAACAGCACCGGCGTAGTGTTGCCGTGTTCGCGCAGATCCTCGACCAGCCGCAGGCCGTCCATCTTGGGCAGCATGCGGTCGATGATCGCCACGTCGTAGGCGCGCGAGAGGGCCAGCGTCAGCCCATCCTCGCCGTCGGCCGCATCATCCACGATGTGGCCGGCTTCCTTGAGCCCATTAACCAGATAGCGTTGCGCTTCCAGATCGTCTTCGACGACGAGTATCCGCATCACGATTTCCCCACTTTCAGCGCCACGAAGCGTTCGCCCTCCTGGCTGTTCAGCAGCACGAGCACACTGTCACGGCCTTCGGACTTGGCCTGGGCGATGCGGCGCTGGATGTCGGCCGGCGAGCGCACGGCCTGGTTGCCCACGCTCATCACCACGTCGCCAGGCTGAACGCCCTTGTCGGCGGCGTCGCTGTCCGGGTTGACCTTGGTGATGACCACGCCGTTGACGTTGTTGTCGAGGTTATAGGTGTGGCGCAGGTCGGGCGTGATGGCCGACAACCCCAAGCCCATCGCCTCGCCGGTGGCGTTGTTGCCGGCGCCGGGCGTGGCACTGCCGGCCGAGGCCACATCCTGCGACGTGCGCAGCGCGATCCTGGCGCTCAGCATCTGCGCCTTGCCGTCGCGCACAATGGAAAAGCCCGCATTCGCGTTCGTCGGCAGCGTCGCCACGCGGCGCGTGAGATCGCGTGAATCGCTCACCGGCTGGCCGTTGACCGCAACCACGATATCGCCCTGCTGGAAGCCCGCCTTCGAGGCCGGGCTGTCCGGCACGACCTTGGCGACGATGGCGCCCTTCATGTTCTTGTTGCCCAGGCTGGAAGCCATTTCCGGTGTCAGATCCTGGATTTCGACGCCAAGCCAGCCGCGCGTCACCTTGCCGTGCGCCTTGAGCTGCGCCACCACGTCATGAATGGTCGAGGACGGGATGGCGAAGCCGATGCCGACGCTGCCGCCGGAGGGCGAATAGATCATGGTGTTCATGCCGATGACCTTGCCCTCGATGTCGAAGGTGGGGCCGCCGGAATTGCCGCGGTTGATCGGCGCGTCGATCTGAAGGTAGTCCGTATACGCACCGTTTCCGACATTGCGGCCGATGGAGGAGACGATGCCGGCCGTCACCGTGTTGGAAAGACCGAAGGGATTGCCCACCGCGATCACCCAGTCCCCGACGCGGACGTTGCGGTCGTTGGCGAACTCGACCGTCGGCAGCGGCTTGTCCGCGTCGATCTTCAAGAGCGCTATATCGGTTGCGGGGTCCGTGCCGATCAGCCTGGCGGTGTACTGGCGGCCGTCCTTCAGCTTGATGGTGATCTTGGTCGCGTCCGTCACCACATGGTTGTTGGTGACGATGTAGCCGGACTTGTCGATGATGAAGCCGGAGCCCATCGCCACGGCATGGCGCGGCACCTGCATCTGAGGCATGCCGAACTGGTGGAAGAAGTCACGGAACGGCGCGGGCACGTCCTGATCGGTCATCTGCGGGGTCTGCGGTTTCTCCTCGACCGTCACCGTGACCACGGCGGGGGCCACGCGCTCCACCAGGTCGGCGAAGCTGAAGGGCGCGCCGCTTTCGACCATCCGGGGCGGCGTGGCCTGACGGTCGGCCACCTGGGTGACCGCCGGGGCCGGGCCGGCCGGTTCGGCGCCCGGATGAGGCAGCAGCGCAAAGGCACCCAAGCCTACCATGATGATGGCGCCAGCCGCGGCCGCGGCCAACAGGCGGCTTTTCATGGTTCGGGGCGTGTCGGGATGCTCGGTCATGATCGGTACTCCTCCGTATCGCACAGGATGTCGCACTGGCTGCGCGCCTGCCCCCCATCTCGGCAGCGGCCGTCTGGCGCCCAGCTCTACGCGCCAGTCATTACTCAATTCTGTATATAATATTAAATAATATTCACCTGACGGAGATTCTCAGGAAATCCCCGCTTCATGGAATCTTCTTAATAAAATCAGTCTGTTGCCACGCGATTGCGGGTCCGGGCCTTGACCACCACCCAGCTTGCTACCCCACCTGCGATCAGCAGTACGGCGAGCGGGCCGAACCACAAGAGGTAGGTATCCTCCTGCAGCGGCGGCTTCATCAGGATGAAATCGCCATAGCGGGAGACCAGGAAATCGGTGATCTGCTTGTCGCTGTCCCCCGCCAGGATGCGGGCGCGGATCAGCCGGCGCAGATCCTTGGCGAGGTCGGCATTGGATTCGTCCAGCGACTCGCCCTGGCAGACCAGACAGCGGAACTGCTTCTGCAGCGCCACGGCGCGGGCCTCGAGCGAGGGATCGGCAATGTGCTCGGGGCCGTTCTGGGCCTCCACCGCGGCCGGCAGGCTGGCATCGGCCTGCGCCGGCCGCGCCGCCGGCAGGGCGAAGACCAGGGCGAACAGGGCGATGAAAAGCGCGCGCCTCATTCGGCCGGCACCGTGTTGGCGGACGGCGCGCGCACCTTCAGGCGCAAGCGCGTCCACAGGCTGGCAAAGCCGCCCAGCGCCATGAACAGCCCGCCGAACCAGATAAAGGGCGCCAGCGGATTGGCATAAGCGCGCACCGTCCAGCCCGTGCCGCGCTGGTCGCCGAGGGCGAGATAAAGGTCTTCGAAGCCGGTGGTGCGGATGGCGGTGTCCGACACCGTCTGGCCCATGCGCGGGAACATGCGCTTTTCGGGATTCATGGTGGAGATCACCTGACCGTTATCGAGCACGTCGATCACGGCGCGCTGGGCGATGTAATTGGGGCCCTGTACATCCTCCACCCGGTCGAGGCGCAGCGTGTAGCCGCCGACGGTGGCAGTCTGGCCCGGGTTCATTACGGTAATCAGTTCACCCTTCCACACCGTGGTACCAACGATGCCCAACAGCGTGATGCCGAGGCCGGCATGGGCCAGCGTCGAGGCATAGGCCGAGAGCGGCAGCGCCCGGAACTTGCCGCGCCCGCGCCGCCACAGATCCAGCGCACTGGCCCCGATCACCCAGAAGGCCAGGACGAACGCGCCGGCCGCCGCCAGCGAGACGGGCCGCGCCACGGCGAGCACGATCACGCCTGCCAGCGCCGCCAGACCCAGCGCCGGCGTCAGCGCGCGCACCGCCTCGCGCAAATTGCCGCGCCGCCAGCCGAGCAGCGGGCCGAACGGCACCAGGGCCATCAGCGCCACGAAGAGCGGCGCGAAGGTGATGGCGAAGAACGGCGGACCGACCGAAATTTTCGTGCCGTTATAGGCTTCCAGCGCCAGCGGATAGATCGTGCCAATGAACACGGTGGCGCAGGCCGCCACCAGGAAGACGTTGTTGAGCAGGAAGGTGGTTTCCTTGCTCGCCGGCTCGAACGCCGCGCCCTCCTGCAGCTGCGGCGCGCGCCAGGCGAACAGCGCCAGCGCGCTGCCGATCGCCGCCACCAGCATCATCAGGATGAACATGCCGCGCTTGGGATCGCTGGCGAAGGAATGCACCGAGGACAGCACGCCGGAGCGCACCAGGAAGGTGCCGATCAGGCTGAGCGAAAAGCCGCCGATGGCCAGCAGCAGCGTCCAGGTCTTGAAGGCGCCGGTGCGCTCGGTCGCCAGCGCGGAATGCAGCAGCGCCGTGGCCAGCAGCCAAGGCATCAGCGAGGCATTCTCCACCGGATCCCAGAACCAGAAGCCGCCCCAGCCAAGCTCGTAATAGGCCCACCAGCTGCCCAGCGTGATGCCCAGCGTCAGCGTGATCCACGCCGCCAGGATGAAGGGCCGCGCCGCGCGCGCCCAGTCGGCATCGCCGTGCATGGTGATGAGCGCCGCCGCGGCATAGGAGAAGGCCGCCGACAGCCCGACATAGCCGATGTAGAGCATCGGCGGATGCAGGGCCAGGCCCGGATCCTGCAGCAGCGGATTGAGGCCCTGGCCCTGGAACGGCGCCGGATCGATCCTGAGGAACGGGTTGGAGGTGAACAGGATGAAGAGCAGGAAGGCCAGCGCCAGCAGGCCCTGCACGCCCAGGGCCGCGCTCGTCAGCCGCTCGCCGCCGCGCCGGGCGAAGACGATGGCCAGCGTATAGACCGCCAGCACCGTGACCCACAGCAACATCGAGCCTTCATGATCGCCCCAGACGCCGGTGATTTTGTAGAGCAGGGGTTTGTCGGTGCTCGAATTCTGCCAGATATTGAGCAGGCTGAAATCGGACACCACCGAAGCGTACATCAGCGCGCCGAAGGCCAGCACCACGAAAACGACGAAACCCAGCGCGGCGCCGGAGGCAATGCTGCGCGCATGGGCGGCACCGGGGCGCGCCCCCACAAGGCCCGCCCCGGCCTGGATCAACGACAATACCAGCGCCAGACACAGTGCGAGCTGGCCAAGTTCTCCGGTCATGAGCTGGCGCCGCCTTCCTTCCAATGGCCTGAACGTTTGAGGGCATCCACCACTTCGGGCGGCATGTATTTCTCGTCGTGCTTGGCCAGCACTTCGCTGGCCTCGAAGGTGCCGCGCGGATCGAGCTTGCCGATGGCGACAATGCCCTGCCCCTCGCGGAACAGGTCGGGCAGCACGCCGTCGTAATCCACCGCGACCTGGTGCTTGCCGTCGGTCACGGTGAAGCGCACATCGGCGCCCTTGCCGTGGCTGACGCTGCCTTTTTCCACCAGCCCGCCGATGCGGAAGGCCACGCCGGGCGCCACATGCTGGGCCAGCACGTCCGAGGGGCTGTAGAAATACAGGATATTCTGCTTGAGAGCGCCCAGCACCAACGTGGCTGCGCCCGCCGTGGCCACCACAATGGCGACGGCAAAGGCCAGCCGGCGGCGTTTCTTCGGTGTCATCGCATCCTCAACATGTTTGAGGCCCCTTTCGGTGCGGCGGCAATATAGGGATGCGCTGGCCCATGTCCAACGTGCGAGACGGTCGCAGCCGAGGGTCCGGCGCCCCTATTCCGCCCGATTTGGCTGTCATCGTCTGTCCGACCGGGCGAGGCAATAAGGGGAATCCGCATGGCGCCTTTCCGCCTGATTTTCGCAGCCTTTTTCGTCACCTTGGCGGGGCTGTTGGCCACGGCCTGCCTGCCCGTGACCAGCAAGGCCCCAATCGGCACCACCGTTGGCCTTGGCCCCGACCCGGCCCTGGCCGGCGCCTGGAAGGCCGCCCCCACGGCGGACAACAAAGGCCCTACCTACCTGCACTTCCTCGCGAACGCCGAAGGCGGCATGAGCGTGCTGATTGTCTCCCACGCGCAAGGCAAAGGCGATGCCGGCTGGAATGAATACCGCGTCACCGCCGCCACGCTGAACGGCCACCATTACCTCAACGCGCTGGCGGTGCAGGAGGACGGCAAGCCCATCAGCGATGCCAGCGCCACGCGCAACACGCCCCTGCTCTACACGCTTTCCGCGGGCGGCAGAACCCTCTCGCTCTACCTGGTCGACGAAGCCGCCGCCAAGGCCGCCATCAAGGCGGGGCGCATCAAGGGCAGCGTCGAGCCGGGCGATTTCGGCGACGTGGTGCTCACCGCCGCGCCCGACGTGCTCGACGCCTTCTTCGCGCGCGACGACGCGCCGGCGCTGTTCGACCAGAAGCCGCTGCTGACGCTGCAAAGGCTGGATTAGCGGCGGCCGGTTGGGTTGACTCATTTTCCTTACGTCATCGCCGAGCTTGTCTCGGCGATCCATGAACACTGGTCTGGCAAGCAATGGAAAAGTCGGCGTTCATGGATGGCCGGCACATGGGCCGGCCATGACGGATTGGATAAACTTGGACATCCGTTGCTCTATCAACGCTCCAACATCATGGTCCGCACCCTTCGACGCCGCTATTTCGTCTTCGGCGGCAGCGGGCAGTTCACCATCCACGGCACGCCGAAACGGTCCACCGCCATGCCGAAGCGGCGGGCGAAGAAGGTATCCTGGATCGGCATGCGGATTTCCCCGCCGTTGCACAGCGCGGGGAAAATCGCATCGGCCTGCTCGGGCGTTTCGGTGTTGAGCGAGATGTAGAAGCCCCTGGCGGCTTCATAATGGCCCGGCGGCGCGTCGCAGCCCATGATCACCAGTTCGCCCACGCGCATCTGGATGTGCATGACCTTGTCGAGCCAGTCCTCGGCCATCTGCTCCTTCATCGGCGAATCGCGGAAGCGGCCGATCATCTCTACCTTGCCGCCCAGAAGACCGGCGTAGAAGCGGAAGGCTTCCTCGCAATTGCCGTCGAAGAACAGGTAGGGGCTGGCCTGCATGGGAAATCTCCTTTTGCAGGCCAGCTTCGGCGGCGGCGCGCCATTTGGCAATGGCGCGTTTCGCCCCGGTTTCAGGCCTTGCCGTGCACGATCAGCCAGGGGGTGCCGTAGCGGTCGGTGACCATGCCGAAGCGGTGGGCGAAGAAGGTTTCGCCCATCGGCATGCCCACATTGCCGCCATCGGACAGCGCGGCGAAGACGCGCTCGGCCTCTTCGTTGCTGTCGACGCCCAGGGCGACGCCGAAACCGCTCGGCTTGGTGAAGCGATCGGGCGGCGAATCCGAGGCCAGGATGCTGGTTGCGCCGATCTTGAGATGGGCGTGCATGATCTTCTTCTCCATGCCCGGCGGCACCTGCCCGCCCGGCATCTCGGACCAGCGCATCTGCGCCGTGACCTCGCCCTTGAAGGTTTTGGCATAGAAGGCGAAGGCTTCTTCGCATTGGCCGTTGAAGTTCAGATAGGTACTGGCTTCCATGATGATCTCCCGTGCTGGTCAGTCTTTACGGTAGGGACAAAGCGGACGCGCCAGGAGGCGGTCCAGATAGGCCGTCACATGGGGGAAGTCCGCTGTCAGCTCCGTCATCCGCGCCCAGTTGAGAGCAAAGCCGGCGAAGATGTCGGTCACCGAGAAGCGGCCGCCCACCAGCCATTCGGCATCGGCAAGGTGCGCGTCGAACACGGCGAGGGCGCGTTTCGCCTCCATCGCATTCTGTTTGAAGATCACCGGCAGCCTTTCGGCCTCGGGATAGATGAATGTGTTGCGCGCCGTGCTCCACAGATAGGCTTCCAGCTCGCTGAGCGTGAAGGCGACCCATTGGTCGTGCAGGGCGCGGGCGAAGCTGCCCGGCGCCGCGATCAGGCCCTTGTCGGGATGGCTGTCGGCCAGCCAGGTGCAGATCGCCGCCGATTCGAACAGCTTGCGCCCGTCGTCGACGAGGGCGGGAACCTTGCCCAGCGGATGCACGGCGCGCAATTCCGGCGAACCGAAAAAGGCCGGGGCTTCGCCGGTGACGCTGTCGAAAGGAACATCCAGTTCGAGCAGCGTCCAGCGCACGCGCGCCGAGCGCGTCGGCGCCAACTCATAGAGCGTGATCGTCATG
The DNA here is from genome assembly GCA_018971835.1 of Alphaproteobacteria bacterium. GTDB lineage: Bacteria > Pseudomonadota > Alphaproteobacteria > Micropepsales > Micropepsaceae > Rhizomicrobium. The sequence continues at coordinate 2,243 of JAGWZW010000001.1, read as the reverse complement.
ACTGAGCCGCCTTTCGCATCGCCGCCAGATCGAGCTTTTTCATCTTCATGACCTCGGCCATGACGGCGTTCGCCTTCGGGCCGGCGATCAGTTCGGGCAGTTCGGCGGGCACGATCTGCCAGGACAGGCCGTAGCGGTCCTTGGCCCAGCCGCATTGGCCCTCGCCCTGAATGCAGAGCGCGTTCCAGTAGTAGTCGATCTCCGCCTGGTCCTCGCAATGGATGACGAAGGACACTGCTTCGCTGAAGGTGAAATGCGGCCCGCCGTTCAGCGCGGTGAACCGCTTGCCGTCCAGTTCGAAACCGACGGTCAGCACCGCGCCCTTGGGGCCCGGCGCCGCGCCGCTGTTGCGCACGATCTTGGTGATCTTCGAATTGGGAAAGAGCGAGACGTAGAATTCGGCGGCTTCTTCCGCCTGATGATCGAACCAGAGAAACGGCGTGATATCCGGCATGAGAACCCTCTCTTGTTCTTGTTGACGAGTGGGTTGATATCAACATAATACACCCAGGTCAAACACGATTGCGTGACATCCGGTGACAAAAAGAGATTCCGTTTCCTTCGCCACCACGCTGCACGTTCGCGATCATTGCCTGTGCCTGCATACGCAGCGCGCGGCGCGGGCGCTGGCGCGGCACTTCGATTCCGCGCTGGCGCCGGTGGGCATCACCAACGGGCAGTTCTCGCTCCTGATGTCGCTCAACCGGCCCGAACCGCCGGCGATGGGCGATGTGGCGCGCCTGCTGGCGATGGATCGCACCACGCTCACCGCCGCGCTGAAACCCCTTGAGCGGCGCGGTCTTTTGCGCGTCGCCACCGACAAGCAGGACCGGCGCGCGCGCCGCCTCATCCTCACCGCCGCGGGGCACAAGACGCTCGCCGCCGCGCTGCCGATCTGGCGGCGCGAACATGCAACTGTCGAAAAACTGCTGAACAATCCGGACCAGACGCGCGCCGATCTCATGCTACTGTCCTGAGCGCGGCCGTAATCAAAAACAACAGGAGAGGGTTCATGGCTCTTACGACTGCCAAGACTGCAAAGAAACCGGCCGCAAAGGCCCGTAGCAACGGCGGGCCGCTGCTGCTGGTGGCCACGCGCAAGGGCGCCTGGATGTTCAAGGGCGACGCCGCGCGGCGCAAATGGGAAACGGACGGGCCGCATTTCCTCGGCCAGATCGTCAACCACCTGATGCTCGACCCGCGCGACGGGCGCACGCTGCTGGCCGCCGCCTCCACCGGGCACCTCGGCCCCACCATGTTCCGCTCCACCGATTTCGGCAAGCACTGGAGCGAAGTGAAGCGCCCGCCCGCCTTCGCCAAGGATGCCAGCGGCAACGGCCGCAGCGTCAAGCACACCTTCTGGCTCACGCCCGCGCACGCCAACGAGCCCGGCGTGTGGTATGCCGGCACCTCGCCGCAAGGCATTTTCCGCAGCGAGGACGGCGGCGAGAACTGGGAACCCTTCTCCGTCGTCAACGACGATCCCACCTATCGCGGCTGGATGGGCACCGAGCAGGACGGCACGCCCGACGGGCCCAAGCTGCATTCGCTCATCGTCGATCCGCGCGATCCCAAGCATCTCTATTTCGGCATGTCCGGCGGGGGCTTTCACGAATCCACCGACGGCGGCAAGAGCTTCGCGCCGCTGCTGGACGGGATGGAAGTGGTCGAAGGCTTCGACGCCACCAACGCCGCCTTCCACGATCCGCATTGCGTGCGGCTGTGCCCCTCCAATCCCGACCGGCTCTATCAACAGAACCATTGCGGCATCTACCGGCTCGACCGGCCCTCGAAGAGCTGGACGCGCATCGGCCGCGCCATGCCGAAGAAGGTGGGCGACATCGGCTTTCCGATGGTGGTGCATCCGCGCGACGACAATACCTGCTGGGTCTTTCCGATGGACGGTACGATGGTCTGGCCGCGCACCAGCCCGGACGGCCAGCCCGCCGCCTATGTCACGAAGAACGGCGGCAAGACCTGGAAGCGGCAAAGCGCCGGCCTGCCGGAAGGCCAGGCCTGGTGGACGGTGAAGCGCCAGGCGATGACCGGCGATAACCGCGACCCGGTCGGGCTATATCTCGGCACCACGCAGGGCGAACTCTGGGCCAGCCGCGACGAAGGCGAAAGCTGGAAGCCGATCGCCCGCCACCTGCCGGAAATCTATGCCGTCGAAGCGGCGGAGACTGCATGAAGGTGCTCATCCCCAGCCCGTTGCGTTCCTACACCGGCGAAAGCGAGGTGGA
>JAGWZW010000041.1 GCA_018971835.1 Alphaproteobacteria bacterium | reverse complement strand
AGGGCTATGAGGGCGATGCCTGCGGCGCCTGCGGCAACTTCACCCTCGTGCGCAACGGCACCTGCATGAAGTGCAACACCTGCGGCAGCACGAGTGGGTGCAGCTAGAACAGTGGGAGAGCAACATGAACACCGATTGCAAGATAATCAGCATCACGTTTGACTTTGCACAGAAGATGGGAAATGTGTTGATTCAGTTCCCAGGAAGTTCTCCTCCAGCTCTTGTCGCGATCAATCAACTTCATATGCCGATGACCGGCCAAGAGACAACCAGCCAGTTAGAGGCTGCCGCAAAGCACGAGGCGAAAGAAGCGCTTCGAAAAGCTATAGAGATATTATAGGGCAATCTTGACTAGGGGCGATCCTAGCTGTTGCCTATTTCACTCAAATTTCGTCGTCATGGCCGGGCTTGACCCGGCCATCTATCCGGCGCGCGTCTGCGCGCCGAAGAGAATCATGGCCTCGCAGACGCTCGGCAGATGGATGGCCGGCTCGGTGGCCGGCCATGACGGAGACTTGGATAAACATCTGAGTCCCAAAATCTCGCGCACAATCCGCCGCAACGATCCGCGCACACCGCACACTCAACGGCGGCACCGACGAGCGGCAATGACGGGCTAGGGGTTACAGCCCCCACAACTCCGTCTCGGCCAGATCGCGCCAGGTGGGATTGGCGGCGGTGATGAGATCGAGCTTCCAGTCCCGCTTCCAGCGCTTGAGGCTGGTTTCGCGCTGGATCGCCGCCGTCAGCGTCTCGTGGCTTTCGAACCAGACTAGCAATGCTTCTCAACCATCCCGGCCAGCGTCAGGGACAAGTTCATACCCATGGGAACCCTATGCGCTATTATGGACGCGGCAAATCTGCTGAAGAAGCGCTGTCTGTACAAAAAAATCTAATCCAGTCTTGGAGGCATCATGTCAGGATGGGAATCAGTGGTCTTCGGCCTAATTATTCTTGCTGTATTGCTGCACACGTTCTTTTGCATCGGCCGCATTCTCTATCGCATCGGATTTAATCCCGCATGGGTTCTCTTAGCTGGCTTGTGGCCGATCCTGATTCCGCTGCTTGCCTATAGCCGATGGCCAATAGATGACCGCTCGAAAAATACAAACTGAAACACCATCTCATGTTGAGACGAAACCCCGCCGCATGGCCGGATTTTGGGTTGGCGGCTGGCAGCGTCAAGCGGGCCGGTAGCCGCTACTTTATCCACATTCCATCCTCGCACCGATCACCGCCTCATCCCCAAGGGCGATCTAAGCAACTCAGGGCAAGCCTCTGATTCAGGCTGACATCCCAAAGTCATCCCCAACCTGCCCACATGACCTGGGACAGATGTAGGCGCCGCCAGCGCCCTTGCCGCCGCTGGTTCCGGCTCCCATATGCCCGGAACAGCCGTGTCCCGCCCCGGCACGCGCCCGCCGCGACAGGGGGAGGGGGTACTCCCGAAAATTTCGGAACGAATGCTTCGGCCCGGCCCAAACCGCAACATCTTGTGCCCAAACTGGCGGCGTGGCCCTTGCAAGGCTCCAGGGCAGTCGTTTCAAGACGGGACTGAGCCCATGAAGACCGCCCTCTTCCTCGCCCTTGCCGGCCTTGCCCTCGCCGCCCCGGCGCTCGCCGCAGCGCCTCACGCCGATCCGGCCGAGGTGGCCCGCATCCACGGCGGCATCGTCGATTGCGTCCGCTGCCAGCTCGAGGGCGCGGACCTCAGCAACACCTGCGTCAAGGGGCACAACCTCTCCGGCGCGGATTTCGACGGCGCTAACGCCACGCTGATGTGCATGTCCTATGCGAATTTCGCCGGGGCCAGCTTCCGCGGCACCAACCTCTCCGGCGCCAACCTCGCCCATGCCGATCTGGACGGCGCGGATTTCGCCGGCGCCAACCTCAACATCACCAGCTTCAAGGGCACGGATTTACGCCAGGCCAGGGGCCTCACCCAGGCCCAGCTCGACAAGGCCTGCGGCGACGCCAAGACGAAAGCCCCTGCGGGCATGAAAGTTCCCGTCTGCTCCTGATTTCCTCTCGCTGACACCTGAGAGCACCGGCCTCGCATGGTCGAAGCATGCGGGGCCAACTTTTTTTGCAGCGGCAAATTCAAACGGCCGAACTGGCAGCCGCGCGATCTGGCGCCACTCCGGCGGCGAACCTATATCGCTTCCGTCAACACAGGAGCGAACGATGGAACTTCGATACACCGGATTGTCGCCAGAGCCTTTCACCGCGCTGTTCGGCTTGGACGACGAAACCCTTGCGGCGCGCAACATCCGCCGCGTGACGGCTGACTCAAAGCCGGGCTATCCCTGCCGCGTCACCATGCAAGACGCGGAGCCGGGCGAAACCCTGCTGCTGCTGGCATACGAACATCAGCCGGCCGCCTCGCCCTACCGCGCCTCGGGGCCGATCTTCGTGCGTGAAGCCGCGGGCGACACTTATGACAGCCATGCCGTGCCGCCGGTTTTCCTGTCGCGGCAGCTTTCCGTGCGCGGCTATAACGACACGGGCGACATCGTCGTGGCGGGCGTCGTCGATGGCGACCGCGCCGAGGCGTTGTTCAAGCAGATGCTGGAACGTGAAGACGTCGCCTATCTGCACGTCCACAACGCCGGGCGCGGTTGCTACGCCGGGCGCGTGGATCGGGCCTGAGTCACTCCGCGGCGCGCTTCAGCTCGGGCTGTTTCCAGCGCAGCACGGGCTTGCGCGCGGCGGCGGTTTCGTCGAGGCGGCGGCGCGGGGTGAATCGCGGCGCGCCCTGGAAGCGCTCCACGTCGCCCGCCTTGGCTTCCGCCGCCAGCCCGCGCAGCACATGGATGAAGCGATCCAGCGACTCCTTGGACTCCGATTCCGTCGGCTCGATCAGCATGGCGCCGTGCACCACCAGCGGGAAATACATGGTCATCGGATGATAGCCTTCGTCGATCATCGCCTTGGCGAAGTCGAGCGTGGTGACGCCGGTGCCTTCGAGGAAGCTGTCGTCGAACAGAGCCTCGTGCATGCACGGCCCGTCGCCGAAGGGCGCGCTCATCACGTCCTTGAGGCTGGCGAGGATGTAGTTGGCAGAGAGCACTGCGTCCTCGCTCGCCTGGCGGATGCCGTCTGCACCGTGGCTGAGCATGTAGGCCAGCGCCCGCACGAACATGCCCATCTGGCCGTGAAAGGCACTCATGCGGCCAAAGGGCCTGGCGCCTTCGGGCAATTCCGCCCGATCCTCGATCAGGCGGAAGCCCTCGGCGTCGTGCACCAGCAGCGGCAGCGGCGCAAAGGGTGCCAGCCGTTCGGACAGCACCACGGGCCCGGCGCCCGGCCCGCCGCCGCCATGCGGCGTGGAGAAGGTCTTGTGCAGGTTGATGTGCATGGCATCGACACCAAGATCACCCGGCCGCACGCGCCCGGCGATGGCGTTAAAATTGGCGCCGTCGCAATAGAAGTAGGCCCCTGCCGCATGCACGGCATCGGCGATCTCGCGGATCGGCTTCTCGAACAGGCCGCAGGTGTTGGGGTTGGTCAGCATCACTGCGCCGACATCGGACCCCAGCTTGGCCTTCAGCGCTGCCACATCGACATGACCGTCGCCTTTCGCAGGGATCTCGTCGACCGTGAAGCCGGCGAATGCCGCCGTGGCGGGGTTGGTGCCGTGCGCAGATTCCGGCACCAGCACGCGCGGGCGTCTTTCGCCCTTTGCGGCAATGGCGGCGCGGATCGCCAGCATTCCGCAAAGCTCACCATGAGCGCCCGCCTTGGGGCTCATTGCCACTGCGGGCATGCCGGTCAGCGTGGTCAGCCAGCGCATCAGTTCGCCGATCAGCGTCAGCGCGCCCTGCACCGTCTTCTGCGGCTGGAGGGGATGCACATCCGCGAAACCCGGCAGCCGCGCCATCGCTTCATTGAGGCGTGGATTGTGCTTCATGGTGCAGGAGCCGAGCGGATAGAGCCCGGAATCGATCGCATAATTCATGCGCGACAGCCGCACGTAATGGCGCACAACTTCCGGCTCTGAAAGCCCCGGCAAGCCAATGGGTGCGCGGCGCTTGAAGCCGCCTAGCCGCGCATCCGATACCTGCACATCGGAGATATCCACGCCGCTATGTCCTGGCCGGCCAAGCTCGAAGATCAGCGGCTCTTCGTGATCGAGGCCACGATCACCGGAGATCGTGCCAAGTTCGGGGCCGCTCGCCTCGCCCGCCCGGGTGGGCCGACCCTGATTGTTCATGCTCATGCGAGCACCTCTGTCAGCGCGACTTCCAGAGCCGCGCAGTCCTCATCAGTATTGGTTTCGGTTGCAGCTACGATCAGCAGGTTCTCATGCTCTCGAGGGAACAGGCGCGAGGCCGGCACGCCCGCCATCACATTCCTGTCCGCCAGCGCATCAACCACCTGGGCCGCCGGTTTGGGAAGACGCAACGCGAACTCGTTGAAGAAGGTCGGCGTCACCAGCGTCACGCCCCCGATCCGCGAGAGCCGGTCGGCCAGTCCCGAGGCGCGCGCGTGATTGGCGCGGGCCAGGCGGGCCAACCCTTCCTCGCCCAAAAGCGAAAGATGAATAGTGAAGGCGAGCGCGCACAGACCCGAATTGGTGCAGATATTACTTGTGGCCTTTTCGCGGCGGATGTGCTGCTCGCGCGTGGAGAGCGTCAGCACATAACCGCGTCGGCCCACGGTATCGGCCGTTTCACCGACGAGGCGGCCCGGCATCTGGCGCAGATATTTCTCGCGCGTGGCAAACAACCCGACATAGGGCCCGCCGAAATTGAGGCCGTTGCCGATGGACTGGCCCTCCGCCACCACGATATCGGCGCCCATTGCGCCAGGCGACTCCAGCAGGCCCAGCGACACAACTTCCGTCACCACCACGATTAGAAGCGCGCCTTTGGCCTGCGCCGCCGCCGCGATGGGCTTCATATCCCGCACGAGGCCGAACACGTCCGGGCTCTGTACCACCACGCAGGCGGTGTTGTCGTCGATCAGCGTGGCGAGATCTTCCGCCTTGCCGGGCGTTGCCGTCGCGCGCACCACTTCGCCGCCGATCTCGGCCATCGTTTCCACGGTTTCGGCGTAATGGCGATGCAAGCCGCCCGAAAGAACCGCCTTGCTCTTCCGCGTCACGCGCCGCGCCATCAAGACGGCTTCGGCGGTAGCGGTCGAGCCGTCATAGAGCGAGGCGTTGGCCACTTCCATGCCTGTCAGCAGCGCCACCTGGGTCTGGAACTCGAAGAGATATTGCAGCGTGCCCTGCGCGATCTCCGGTTGATAGGGCGTGTAAGAGGTGAGAAACTCCGAACGCTGGATCAGGTGATCCACCGCCGCAGGCACATGATGGCGATAGGCGCCGGCGCCGCAGAAAAACGCCACGTTTCCCGCCGCCACGCTTTTCGCCGCCATGCGCGAAAGTAGACGGCTGACCTCGATCTCACCCTGCGCATCAGGCAGATCGAAACGCGCGCGGCCGACGACAGCCTCCTTCGGCACGTCGCGAAACAAGGCGTCGACACCGTCGACACCGATGCGCGAGAGCATCGCCGCACGGTCGGCCTGGGTCAGAGGAAGGTAACGCATGTCAATGTTCTTTCACGAAGGCGTCGTACTGCGCGCGGGTCATCAGCGCGGCGAATTCACCCGCATCCGCAATCTTCACCTTGAAGAACCAGCCCTCGCCTTCGGGATCGGCATTGACTTTGGCCGGATCGTCGGCGAGTGCCCGATTGGCCTCGATCACTTCGCCGCCGATCGGCGCATAAACCTCGCTCGCCGCCTTCACGCTTTCTACCACCGCGGCCTCTGCGCCCTTGCCGACCTGGTGGCCTGCGTCCGGCAATTCGACATACACCACATCGCCAAGCTGTTCGGCGGCGAACTGGGTGATGCCGACCGTGGCCACATCACCATCGAGGCGCACCCATTCATGCTGATCGCTGTAACGCACATCGCTCATAATCAAACCTCGTTCTTCAATACTGTTTATTTGCGTTTGTATCCGTTTGGCACGAACGGCATCGGCACGACGCGCGCGGCGCACGCCTTGCCGCGCACGATGAGATTGACTTCCGTGCCGTCGTCCGCATAGGCGGCTTCGACATAGCCCATAGCAATCGGTGCGTTCAGCGTCGGACTGAACCCGCCGCTGGTGACGCGCCCGATGACGCGCCCGGTCCGGTCGGCGATCTCGGTGCCTTCGCGCGCCGGCGCCTTGCCTTCGGGTTTGAGTCCCACGCGCCTGCGGCGTGCGCCGTTCAGCACCGCATCCATGATTTTTTCGGCAGCAGGGAATCCTTTCTCGATCTTGCGACGCTTGCCGATGGACCAGACGAGGTTCGCCTCCACCGGATCGGTAGTCTCGTCGATGTCATGGCCGTACAGGCAAAGCCCCGCTTCCAGGCGCAGGGAATCGCGGGCGCCCAGTCCGATCGGTACCACTTCCGGCTCGGCCAGTAGCGCGCGCGCAATCGGCTCGGCGTCCTCTGCGGCCATGGAAATCTCGTAGCCGTCCTCCCCGGTGTAACCAGTGCGGCCGACTATGGCGGGACGGCCGGCCACGTCCATGCGCGAAACCTGCATAAACGCGAGGCTCGCGGCGTCCGGAGCATGGCGGGCAAGCGCTGCTTCCGCCTTCGGGCCCTGCAGCGCCAGGAGCGCGCGGTCCGGCTGCGGCACCAGCTTGGCGAGTCCCTTCAATCGCTCGGCGATATAGGCGAAGTCGCTGTCCTTGGTGGCCGCGTTGACGACGAGATAGAGCGCCGCCTCGCCATTCAGACGCGCCACCATGAAGTCGTCCTTGATCGTGCCGCAATCGTTGAGCAACAGCGCGTAACGTTGGCGACCCTCGCCCAGACCTACGACATCGGTAGGCGTCAGCAACTCAAGCGCGCGCGCCGGATCGTTTCCGGACAAGAATGCCTGGCCCATATGCGAAACGTCGAACAAACCCGCCGCCGCCCGCGTGTGAAGATGCTCCTTCAGGATACCGGTAGGATATTGTACTGGCATGTCATAACCGGCAAACGGCACCATCTTCGCGCCAAGCTCCAAATGGAGGGCGTGAAGCGGCGTCTTCTTCAAATCAGTGTCAGCGATCTCTGCCATGAATGGTCCGGCATACGAGGGTTGATGCGGCGCCTCCGGCAGAATCCTGACCGGAACACGCACCCCTCTGTCATCGGACCTGAGAGATTTCCCCCGAAAAAATCCCGGGATTACCCCTTCGGTGAGGTGGCCTTACGGCCGGCCTGCTTTCCAGAAGTTCAACACCCGCGCGGTCCTTTTGCCTGAGAGTTTCCGGGGTGGTTGCTCCTTCGGCCTCGGGATAAACCCGACGTCTCCCGCGAGGGAGTATATGATAGCCACCCAAGCGCGCCTCCCGGCGGACTCGGACGTTGCAGCGCATCATAGTGGGTAGGGCTTCCAAGTCAATGTGAGGCAAAATCGATCCACAACGGAGGCAAAAAACTCACATTCTTGCCGGAATATCGATGCCCAGAATGCCGAGCACTCGCCCAATCGCCTTCAGGGTGAGTTCGCACATGCCCAACCGCGCGGCCTGCAGTCCAGAATTCTTTTCTGAAAGAATATGGTGCTCGGAATAGAAGCGCGAAAATTCCTGCGCCAGCGCAAAAACATAATCGCACAACACATTGGGGGCGCGCTTCGTCTCGGCGGTTTCCATAGCCTCGGGCAGCGCCAGAATCTGCAGGAGCAGCCTGCGCTCTTCGGGTGAGAACACCACGGGCGGAGCGGACGCAAAACCCTCGCTTGTGGCCTTGCGTAGGATCGACTGGATACGAACTGCCGCATACTGCAGATACGGCCCGGTCTTACCCTCGAAGCGGGTGAAGCGCGACAAATCGAAGATGTAGTCCGACGTACGATGGTTAGAGAGGTCAGCGAACTTGATCGCGGAGACACCTACCATCCGCGCGATCGCCGCACGCTCTTCCTCCGGATAATCGGCGGCGAGACCCGCCTCATTGAGACGTTTTGCAGCTTCCTCTGTCGCCATCGCGATGAGATCATAAAGCTTCATCACGCCACCGGCGCGGGTCTTGAATGGCTTGCCGTCCAGTCCGTTCATGGTACCGAACCCGGCATGTTCGAGCGTAGCCCGACCGGCCAATCCAGCTTTCCTGGCAGCGCGGAACACTTGCTCGAAATGGGAGTGCTGACGCTGGTCAACGACATAGAGGATGAGATCAGGGTTGTGAGCCTCGATCCGGCTTACGATTGTGGCAAGATCCGTGGTGCCGTAGAGCACGGCACCGTCCGACTTCACCAGCAGCAGCGGCGGGATTTCCTTTTTGTCGCCCTCCTCTGCCACCGGCACGACTAGCGCGCCCTCGCTCATCTCGGCGAGGCCCTTTGTCTTCAATTTCTCGATCATTGGGGCAATGAAAGGATCAGCACTGGCCTCGCCCTTCCATTCGTCAAAACGTACCCCCAAGCTGGCGAATTCGCGTGTCAGCCCCTGCTCGGAGACATTAACGAAATGCTGCCACAGTGCGCGATAGCCAGGGCGGCCGGCCTGCAGTTCTGCAGTGGCGAGCCTAGCTTCCTCAAGCCGTTTAGGGTCGGTTTTGCATGCCGCCGAAGCCGCCGGATAGAACTCCTCGAGATCTTCCATCGTTACCGGCGAAAGCTCAGGATAAGGTCCACCATAATCGGCGTCAAAATAGAGCGGCGCAGTGCCGCGGGCCTTTATTTCGGTAATCAGTTGGCCCATTTGCAGCCCCCAATCACCCAAATGTACATCACTGACGACTTTCCAGCCGTCAGCTCGGAAGAGCCGTTGCAAACAATCACCGATGATCGACGAGCGCAGATGCCCCACATGCATCGGCTTCGCGACGTTGGGGCCACCGAAATCGATGATCACGGTCTTGCCACGGCCGATTTCAGGCGCGCCGAGGCGCCCGTCCGCCGCCAGCACCGCCCCACGGGCCGCTAAAACCTCATCTGCGACGTTAATATTGATGAACCCCGGCCCGGCAACCTCCACCTTGGCAAAGACTGAATTTTCCCTCAGGCGACTGGCGATTTTTTCCGCGATAAGGCGCGGGTTTGTTTTTGCAATCTTTGCTGCGGGCAGAGCGCCATTGCACTGAAACTGGGCAAGGTCAGGCCGGTCCGACGCAACAACTTGCCCCAATGACTCGGAATACCCTTCTGCGGCGAACGCCGCTGCCGCGATCGCCGACAGTTCAGCGGCGAGTCCGATCATGATCCGTAATTTCCCATTTTACGATTGTAGTTCAGCTGCTCGCGGGTAAGCTGGAATCCTGTCACCAACTGATAATCGTAGGGCTGCTTGTCGTCGGCGATCTTGACGACTGTGGAATCCGGTTCGCGGTCAAAGGCGACACTGGTTTCTCCTGGCGCAAAACCGAAAGTAAGCCAGTAAATTTTCTTGCTTTGAATATCCGGTCCCTGCCGTACTGCGACGAAATAGGGCACGCGGTACCGCGCCGCCAGCGCGCTGGGCGGCCGCGTCGCCACGACGTGGATTACCAGGCTGGTATCCGCCGTGCGCGCACCAGCATCAATGTCACAGTCGGTCGTGACATTGCTGATGGCGATCCGGTAAAGCGCGTGAGCGGGATCTGGCGTGGTGCCTGGCAAATATTCTGTCAGAACCGAGGCTTCGACCAAGGCCGCGGCACCAGGACAGAGCGCCGCCCTCTTGTCGCTCGAACAGCCGGTCAAAACAACGCAGGTGGTCACCAGCACGAAAATGATCGAGATTCGGGATTGCATCATGAACCGCGTCACAGCCCTTTGTGTGAACCGTCGCAAAGTGGGGAGTCCTTTGAATGCTTACAACCACAAAAATAGACGGTTTTCGAGGTTTCCGCCTTGAATTCCATCGGCACGAAATCTGAGCCCTTGTGGCTACCGTCGCAGAGCGGCTGGCGCGCGGATTTCCCGCAGGCACACCACCAATAGGACTTTCCAGCCTCCACTTCGACGGCAATAGGCGATTTTCGGGCAATAACAGGCTCAGACACGGCCTTCCTCCGCTTGACATTTTAGGTGTCCGGGCCAACTTCTCGGTCGGCGCTGACGGGCGCCGGACTGTAGCCAAGCGGGTTGTCAATGGGAAGCCGAGACAGAACGGCTGAGGCCGAAAAACCAAAGCTCAAGCTGCTTCTGGCGGCGCCGCGCGGTTTCTGCGCCGGGGTGGAGCGCGCCATCCGTATCGTTGAGTTGGCGTTGGAGAAGCACGGCCGACCGGTCTATGTACGCCATGAAATCGTCCACAACCGCTTCGTGGTCGAGCGGCTGGAAAAACTGGGCGCAGTGTTCATCGACGAACTGAACGAAGCTCCGGACGGAGCTCGGGTCATATTTTCTGCCCACGGCGTGCCCAAATCCGTACCCGCAGAGGCCGAACGCCGCAAGCTCTATTATTTCGACGCCACCTGCCCTCTGGTCTCCAAGGTCCATGTCGAGGCAGAGCGGCATTTCCGCGCTGGGTACGAGATCGTGCTGATCGGCCATGCCGGCCACCCGGAGGTCGAGGGCACGATGGGGCAGCTTCCCGACGACGCCATCACCCTGGTTGAGACGGTCGAAGACGTCGAGAGCTTCCATCCGCGCGATCCGGCCCGGCTTGCCTATATCACTCAGACAACCCTCTCGGTCGACGACACTGCGGAAATGGTCGCAGTGTTGCGGCGCCGCTTTCCGGATATTGCCGGCCCGCACAAGGAGGATATCTGTTACGCTACGACCAATCGCCAGGAAGCCATGAAGGCAATCGCGCCCCGAGCCGATGTTGTGTTCGTGGTAGGCGCACCCAATTCGTCGAATTCCATGCGTCTCGTCGAGGTTGCCCGACGAGCCGGTGCCAAGCGGGCGACCTTGATCCAACGCGCCAGCGACATCAACTGGTCACTGCTCGACGACGCTAAGGTGATCGGCCTTTCGGCGGGTGCTTCGGCGCCGGAACTCCTGGTCGAGCAGGTGATCGAGGCTTTCCGCACCCGCTTCACGCTGGATGTTGAGGAAACCACCGTTACCCGCGAGGACGTGATCTTTAACGTTCCGCGCGCGCTTATCTCCTGAGCGGCGCGACATGGCTGTCTATACCGATGTTACGGTCGAAGATCTCGAGCCCCTGCTCAAAGATTACAATATCGGAGAGCCGGTGAGCTTCAAAGGCATCGCCGAAGGGGTGGAAAACTCCAATTTCTACCTGCTGACGGACAAAGGCGCCTATATTCTGACGCTTTACGAGAGGCGCGTACGCGAGGCTGACCTGCCCTTCTTCCTTGGACTGATGGATCATCTCGCGGCGAAAGGAATTCGCTGCCCGGTGCCCGTCCACACCAGATCGGGTGCGCGCGGAATACAACTTAACGGCAGACCCGCCGCCGTTCTCACCTTTCTGGACGGGTTATCAGTGCGCAGGCCAAGTGCTGATCATTGTGCGGCTGCCGGGGCAGCGCTGGCGAAACTGCACGAAGCCGGCAGCGATTTCCCGCTTTGGCGGATGAATGCACTCGGGCTTTCTGCATGGCGTACGCTAGCCGAAAGTACAAAAGCAGATTCCGACAACGTCCAGAAAAATCTGGGCGCCCTAATCGAAGTAAGCCTAACCCGGCTCGAGCGCGAATGGCCTGCGACGCTGCCTTCAGGCGTGATTCATGCAGATCTCTTCCCTGACAATGTGCTCTTTATGCACGATGCTGTTTCAGGCTTAATCGATTTCTACTTTGCCTGCAACGACGCCTATGCATACGATCTCGCAGTAATGCTTAACGCTTGGTGCTTTGAGCAGGACGGCACCTTCAACATCACCAAATCAGCCAAGCTGATCGCAGGTTATCGCCGCCACCGTGCGCTCAACGATGTCGAATGTGCGGCCCTTCCGCTTCTTTGCGCCGGTGCGGCACTACGCTTTCTGCTCACGCGCCTCTACGACTGGCTAAACCCCAATCCCACAGCCCTCGTCCGCCCCAAGGATCCGCGCGAATTCGCCCGGCGGCTGCGCTTCCATCTGGCGGTAAAGTCGCCAGCGGAGTACGGGCTATAATGCGGGAGGTTGAAATCTTCACCGACGGCGCGTGCTCGGGCAATCCCGGCCCCGGCGGCTGGGGTGCGATCTTGCGCGCCGGTGCACATGAGAAGGAAATCTCCGGCGGCGAGCATGAGACTACTAACAATCGTATGGAACTGACTGCCGCTATCAGGGCACTGAAGGCGCTGAAAGGCCCCAGCAAAGTCATGCTACATACCGATTCGCGGTATGTGATGGACGGCGCAACCAAATGGCTCCGGCGGTGGAAGGCGAACGGCTGGAAAACCGCCGACAAGAAGCCGGTTAAGAACGATGATCTGTGGCGCGCCCTAGAAGAAGCCGCCGAGCATCACGAAGTGCATTGGCGCTGGGTGCGCGGCCATAGTGACCACGTCGAAAACGAACGAGCCGACCGGCTGGCGCGCGCGGCGATCCCGCCGCGCTGACGCCCGTTTACCCCGTTAAAGCTGCTTCAAGATGTGCTCGGCGCTGGAAACCGAGAAAGAGCCCGGTTCCTCGACGTCCAACGTCTTTACTACGCCGTTATCCACGATCATGGCATAGCGTTGGCTCCTCTTGCCCATGCCGAACTTCGTGCCATCCATTTCAAGGCCGAGGGCGCGAGTGAAGTCACCATTGCCGTCTGCCAGCATGGCTACCGCGTCTCCTACTTTCTGCTGGTCGCCCCAAGCGCCCATGACAAAAGCGTCATTCACCGAGATGCAGGCGATCGTGTCCACGCCCTTGGACTTCAACTCGCCCGCGTGCTGGACGAAGCCAGGCAGATGCTTGGCCGAACAGGTAGGGGTGAATGCCCCTGGCAGAGCAAAGACCACAACTTTTTTACCAGAAAAGAGGTCGTCAGTCTTCACGGGTTGGGGGGCGCCGCCTTTCATTTGCATCAGAGTCGCAGAAGGAATCTTTTCGCCAGTCTTGATCGTCATTTGTTGCTCCTTAGGGGTTGGTCATATCCAGTAGATGATGATTTTACCGTAGTGCGACTAGTCCGCAAAGGGCGCAAGTTTGAATGACGGCGCGCCACACTTCGTGTTAACATATATTATGGCTGTACATGACCCCAGACGCGCACGCGCCGAGGAGAGCTTTCTGGAAGGCAAACTCCTCGTTGCCCTGCCCGGAATGCCCGATCCGCGCTTCGAGCGCAGCGTTATCTTTATGTGCGCACACTCGCTGGAAGCGGGCGCGATGGGCCTTGTTGTCAACAAACCGATTGAAGGATTGAACTTCCGGGATCTAATCGGCAAGCTTGAAATTTCTGTCCAACCAGATACTCCAGACTTCCCGGTCCTGTTCGGCGGGCCGATGGACACCGGCCGTGGCTTCGTTTTGCACTCAAGCGATTATGATGGCGAAGATTCGACCCTACCTGTTTCCGACAACGTCTCGCTGACGGCGACGCTGGATATTCTGCGGGCTATTGCGGAAGGCCGCGGGCCAGAGCAGGCGATCTTCGCCCTTGGTTACGCCGGCTGGGCACCGGGTCAAATCGAAAGCGAAATCCGCGCTAACGGCTGGGTCCACTGTGACGCTGATCCAGAACTGCTGTTCGATATTGCTGCCGAGGCGAAATGGCCAACGGCGTTCCAAAAGCTCGGTATCGACATCTCAGCTCTCACTGCCAACGCCGGAAACGCCTGAGCCCCGGTGCCCTTCAGCGTTGTAATGGAGCGCGATGAAGTTCAGCGCCTCGCGCGCCGTGAGTGGCACACTGAACAGAAAGCCCTGCGCATATTCGCAGCCCATCGTCATTAGGCGTCTCGCTTCCTCTTCGCTTTCGACTCCCTCGACGACGATACCGCGCTTGAGTTCCCGCGCCATCGCGATGATAGAACCAAGGATCACGTCGCCATCATTGGCCCCATCACCGCAGCGCGAGAGAAAGGACTTGTCTATCTTCAGACTGTCAAAAGGGATCGTTCTGAGCTGGCTGAGTGCGGAAAGCCCGGCACCAAAATCATCGATGGCGAAGCCAGCGCCCAGCGCATGAATGTGCTTGAGCCGCTCGCCAACATTGCTGTCCGCCGCAACAGCACTCTCTGTGATTTCGAGCCGGAGCGAGCCTGCGGTGACCGGCGTTCTCTTAAGTACCTCGGCGAGAAAACCCTCGAAATCCGCATCCTGCAACTGCCGGCGCGAGACGTTCACACTGACGAAAATGGGCGGCTCAACAGGAAAATGCTGCTGCCAGCGGGCCAGTTCCTCGGCAGCCCGAATGAGCGCAAACCGCCCCAGCTCCACGATTAGGCCGCTTTCCTCTGAATGTGTTACAAAGTCAGAAGGCCAGACCAATCCGCGCTCGGGGTGGTGCCAGCGCAACAGCGCCTCGAAGCCGGCCACAGTGCGATCAGAAAGGCGCATTATCGGCTGGTAAAAAATGTCGATCTGGTCTTCCTCCAGCGCCTTACGCAAATCGGCTTCCAGCGCTACGGCATCGCCAGGAGCTGACAGAGCCAGATCGGCACTGTAGAGGCAGCAGCGCCCGCCGCCCTGTCGCTTTGCTTCACGCACCGCCAGCTCGGCATAACGCAGGAGGTCTAGCGGTTCGTCACCGGCGCTGGGATGCGCCAGTCCCACACTCGCTGGCGCGAAGATTCTGCGACCGTTCTGCATATAGGGCTTGGCGCAAAGATCGACCAACTCCGCGCCAAGGCCTTCCGCGTCACCGTCACCGAAAAGAAGCGCAAAGCCATCCCCGCCAACACGGAACACATGGGCCCTTGTGCCGAAGTGCTCCATCAACCGCGCTGCCACGTGTTGCAGCACGGCATCGGCACCCGCGTCGCCCAAGCTTACATGAATGGTTTTGAACCGATCAATATCCAGCAAGGCGACGAGCGCAATATCGCGTCCAATCCGGTCCAGTTCCTCCATCAGCGCGACACGGTTGCCTACCCCAGTTAAGGGGTCGTGAAGTACTCGCTCGACTGCCGCAGCTTCGGCCTCTTTGCGAGCGGTGACATCAGCGATGAGGCCCAGGCAACGTTCGGCCATTTCGCCCTCGTCCAACATCGTGGCCCGCAATTCGAACCAGGGATAACGTCCACTCTCGCTCCGCGCGCGAAATTCAATACGAAATGCCAATCCCGGGCTGCCGCGGTAATCGCGGAGTGCCTCCTTGTAGACGCTACGGTCCTCCGGATGTACGCGACCCACCCAAGCCGAATGCGCTATCGATCGCGCGACGCGCTCGAACCCGAGTAACCCCGCCGCTTCCGCGGACAGTTTCAGCGAATCGGTGCGAAAATCGAGATCGAACACACCCTGATGCGACGCACCGATGGCCAGCAGCGCCGCAGGCGGCGTTCCATCGGCCTTGGGTTCCACCCGAACCGCCGCAATTGGTTCCGGCAGTTCAGGCGTTAACCGACCCGCGCTCACCGTTGTTTTTCCAAGTGGCAGGACCGCCGTGCCCTCAGCCGCGGCCACTGCCAACGCCAAGAGCACAGCGCCAGCCGCGGCAAAACCACCGGCGAGTTGCGGGGCCATCAGGTTGTCCTGGAAACCGCCTAACGCCACAACGGCCGCAGCCAGCGTTACCAGGGCGAAGACGGTCGCACCAGGCGCCAGTACCCGTGCAGGTCGCGCCCCGGTCACGCCGCGGCGTACCAGATAAGCAGCAAGTCCCGCTGCGCCGAATACAACCACAATGTTCACGCCCAGGGTCGCACCAGGCAGGCCGATGAAGGCCAAAAGCGATAAAGTTACCAGAGCAACAAAACCCCAACGACGATATTTCTCCGCCCAGGGCCAGAGATCGGAGAGCGGACTAGCCTCCTCGGCCAAGCGGATGCCCGCAGCCAGCGCGAGCCCCGCAGCCATCGCTGTGAAACCGTAAGGCCCACCTACTGCGGTACTCCAACCAGCATCAAAGAAGCCGACAGCACCCAACCACGCCACCAAGACTGCCAGAAGCGTCACGGCGGCCCAGCGCGGCGCAGCGTGTCCCGTCATGGCGGCAAGACCGCCAGTGATGACCACCGCCGCCGCAATCAATCCTGCCACCGCGGCAATGAAGATCGACAACCGATCACGATATGCCACAAGCGCCGGTTCATTCCAGGCCAGAACCGCGGGGCGGGCGTCTGCGCTGCCTAAGCGAAGAGCCAGAGCCGCAGTAGTGGCCGGCGGTAGTGTGACGCGGTACGCATAACGGCCAAGGGCACGCTCGCGCTCTACTGTCACTGCACCGTCCGAACTTGCGGCCTGAAGGATCGCGGCGCGGGTCGGGCGGGGGAAGAAATGCAATGCCGCACCTGCTGATTCCTCGGCCAGAAGCAACCGCGTCACGGCATGCCCCGAGGGATTGCTGACGGTTGCCAGATACCAGAGCGAGCCGTCGCTTTCGCGGCCGCCAGGCGCATGATAAGGCGACAATCCGCGCCCCAGTTGCAGCACCGGATCTGGGCCGGCGAAGTCAACAATGGGAGCATCGGCCTTTCCCGGCGCGAGTTTGGTCGCCGCGGCTACAGAATTGGCCGCCAGCATCACGCTCGCGAACGCAACGAGAAGAACCAGAACCTTGCGCAAAATCACTCCAACGTTCTCAAAAAGGCGCCCTAACCTAACCGCGCCTCGTCTTCGAGCAAAGCGAATAGGATGTGGTCGCGCCATTCACCATTGATCAGCAGATAGCGCGGTGCCAGCCCCTCTTCTCGGAAGCCTGCCTTCGCCAGAAGATTGCGGGACGGCTCATTCGATGGGACGCAGGCCGCCTCGATGCGGTGCAACCCCAGCGTACCGAAAATGAAGGGGATTAGCGCCTTCACCGCATCGAACATATATCCCTGGCGTGCATAGCGCTCGCCAACCCAGTATCCCAGTGCGCAGCATTGGGCAACACCGCGCCGCACATTGGAAAGCGTGCAGCCACCGACCAGCGCATGATCCTCGCGGCGTAAAACGACAAAGGCATAGGCCTGATCGTGCCGCGCATCGCGATGATAGCGCTTCAGACGCCTACGGAAACCGCCCTTGGTGAGTTCGTCCGTTGCCCAGACCGGTTCCCAGGGGATCAGGAAGTCTCGGCTCTCGCGGCGCAAGTGTGCCCACTCGGTGTAATCGGCCATGCGTGGATAGCGCAGATAAACGTCTCTCCCATTAATCACCGGCTGCTGACCGCCGGGAAACGTCAAGCCGCGCATGAAGGCCATGTTGTCTCGTTCATTCGGCGGCGCGGCTGCCGACCGCGCCAAAGCGATTGGCAAAGGCGGAATAGGTTTCGAGCTTGTTCACCGGGCCCAGCGCGACCAGAGCGGGCATCGCCGCTTGCATCAACCGCGAACCGAAGCGGCGTACCGCGGAGACGTCCACAGCTTCGAGCTTCTCTGTAAGTTCGCTAACGGCCAGGACACGACCATAGGTGAGAAGCTGACTAGCGATCTGCTCGGCACGGGCCGCGGGACGCTCCAGCCCCATTAGCAAACCGGATTTCAGCTGCGCCTTGGCGCGCGCAATCTCATCAGCATTGGCGGTTTCGGCGAGCGAAGCCATTTCCCCCGCCACCACGGCAGAAAGGCCTGCTGCTTCGTCCTCTCCGGTACCGGCGTAGATGCCGATCAATCCGCCGTCACGGAAGGCGTTGGCAAAGGCATAGACTGAATAACAGAGCCCGCGCTTCTCGCGTACTTCCTGGAACAGGCGTGAGGACATGCCCCCACCGAGCGCCGTCACATAGACTTGCGCGGCGTAGATATCCGGATCGTTGCCCGCGATCCCGGGGAAGCCGTAGACAACATGTGCCTGTTCGTGGGGTTCGGAAAGCCTGAGATCACCGCCTTCATAACGTGCCGGCAAGGTCTCGCTGCTCTCCCCACGCGGGAGGTTGGCAAATTTCTCCTCCGCCAGTTCCACCATGCGCGCATGTTCCACGGCGCCAGAAGAGATCAGCGTCATGGCGCCCGCGCGATAGTTTGCCGCCATATAGGTTTTGAGATCCTCGCGAGCGAAAGAACCCACGCTGTCCTCGTCGCCCAGAATCGGCCACCCCATCGGCTGATCGGGGAACGCCACACTTTGCAAATGGTCGAAGATGATGTCGTCCGGCGTATCGCGCGCTTGGCCAATCTCCTGCAGTACCACCTGACGCTCGCGTTCCAATTCACCGGCCTCAAAAGCCGGTGACGTCAGGATGTCGGCGAGAATATCCACCGCGAGCGGCACATCCGCTTTCAGAATGCGCGCGTGGAAGGCGGTCTGCTCGCGGCTGGTATAAGCATTGAGATAGCCCCCCACGGCCTCGATCTCCTCGGCGATCTGGCGGGCGTTGCGCCGCGCCGTGCCTTTGAAGGCCATGTGTTCCAGCATATGGGACAGCCCCATCTGGGCACGCGTCTCGTTGCGGGCACCGCAATCGACCCAGACGCCAACGGCCGTACTCTCAAGCTGCGGCATGGGGTCGGTAACAACGGTCAAGCCATTGGCAATTCTTGTGATTTCAATGTCCATGCGCCGCCGATCGTCCAAGGATGAAGTCGCGTACCAAGGCCAGATCATGGCCCAGGACGCTGACACGCTCCACCCCCTCATAAAGGCCTTTGAGTTGCGGCGGCAAGGCCGGTTCCACCCCGGTGGCCCGGCGGACAGCATCGCCAAACTTGGCCGGATGGGCGGTGGAAAGCACCACCACCGGGCCTTTGGCCACGGCACGCACTTCTTCGGCAGCGGCGAGGGCCACGGCCGTATGAGGGTCGATCAGCCGGCCATCGATCTGATAAAGCGCAGCAATGGCGGCAAGCGTACGGTCGTCGCCGCAGGCATAGGCCGCGTAACGCGCCGAAAGGGCCGCCCGGACTTTTTCAGGCAGCATCAATTTCTTCTCGCGAGCGAAGACCGACATGGCATCGCGTATCCATGCCGTATTGCGGTCCGAAGCCTCGAACAACGCCCGCTCGAAATTGCTGGCGACCTGAATATCCATAGAGGGGCTGAGCGTCGGCTGCGCCATACCCGCGGCATAGGTGCCCTCGTTGAGCGCCTTCGCCATGATGTCGTTGGCGTTGGTAGCCACCACGAGCTTCTCGATCGCGAGGCCCATGCGCATCGCCGCCTCGCCAGCGAAGACATCGCCGAAATTGCCGGTCGGCACCACGAAGGTAGGCGCGGCGCCCAATTGCGCAGTGGCGGTGAAGTAATAGACCGCTTGCGCCGCAATGCGCGCGAAGTTGATCGAATTGACCGCCGTGAGGCTGGTCTTGCGCGCGAACTCTGTATCCGCGAACAAAGATTTCACAATCGCCTGGGCGTCGTCGAAAGTGCCTTCGAGCGCGATGTTGTGGACGTTGGCATGCGGCGAGGTGGTCATCTGCAGCCGCTGCACCTCGCTCACCCGTCCCTTGGGGTGCAGTACGAACAGCGCGACGTTCTCGAGTCCGCCCAGAGCGGCAATGGCCGCCGAACCGGTGTCGCCGGACGTGGCAGCGACGACGGTCGCCCGGCCGCCGCGCTTCTTGAGCGCGCGCGCAAAAAGGCGGCCGAGAATCTGTAACGCGATATCCTTGAACGCCAGCGTTGGCCCGTGGAACAGTTCCAGCAGATAGAACCCGTTCCCAATCTGGGACAGCGGCGCGACGGCCGGGTCGTCGAAGCCCGCATAGGCGGCCGAAATATCGGCGGCGAGTTCTGCATCTGTGAAACTGTCGCCGACGAAGCGCCGAAGAACAGACTGCGCCACCGCGGCGTAGGGCTTGGTGGCGAAACCGACGACCTCGTCGGCCCCGATCTGCGGCCAGGCCTCGGGCAGGAACAGCCCGCCATCGGGCGCCAGGCCCGTTAGCAGGACGTCAGCAAATGACTGCGGCGGGGTCTCACCCCGCGTCGAGATGTAACGGCTCACCTAGCGAAATCCCAATCGTCCCTGGGCCCTATGGTAGGCCAGATAGATGACGAGAAGGCCGGCCGCAAGCGCGAACCACGTGATCGCGTATTGCAGGTGCTCGTTATAGAAATAGACGACCGTTTGCCCACCCTTTGGCCAGCCGCCCGGATTGGGCGCCGGGCCCGCCTCAATCGCCGCTGGCGCGGCAAGCCGTATTCCGTCCGCCCGGGCGATGGCGGCCACGTCGCGGTCATACCAGACGCGGGTCTTGAGGTCCGGTGCAGGGGTGAAGAGGCCAGGGCTGTCGGCCAAGCGCCAGACACCCTCGATCTGCCGGATGCCCGAAAGTTCGCCGGCTTGGCGCGTTCTGGGGTCGCGCAGGCCCTGGGGGATGATCCCGCGGTCGATCATGACCGTGCGGCCATCGGCCAGTATGAAGGGCGTGAGGACGTGAAAAACCGCTCCGCCCTCCGGTCCGGTAGCGAAGACGTAAGCCTCATGGGCGTTGTCGAAACGGCCGCTCAGCGTGATGCGGCGGTACTCGGCCCTGGGCCCCAGGGCCAGCGCCTGAGCCAGCGACAGGGGCGGCGCAGCGAGATTGGCATGGGCCTCGGCGATCAGCCCGAGTTTCCAGTGCAGGCGCTGGATCTGCCAGACGCCCAGCCCTATCAGCAGCGCGAAGGCCAGCACCGAGGCAACGGTCAGCTTTGGGAGAGGTTTGAAATAGAGCACAAAGGTTCTCTACCCTGCCGGCGGGCGGCAGGCAAACTCACTTCACCAGCCGGCCCTCCCGGGCCTGATGTTTATATTGCAGCACCACCAGCAGCGACTTGGCCAGACGCAGGAACGAGAAGCTGAGAATGAGGATCGCCGGAATCCAGATGACGGCATGCACCCAGTAGGGCGGCTGGTAGGTAAACTCCACATAGAGCGCCCCGCCTGCCACGATGGCCCCCACGATCAGGACCACGAACACCGCCGGCCCATCGCCCGGATCGAAGCCGGAATAATCGAGTCTGCAGGCACTGCAGCTCGGGGCCAGCGTCAGATAGCCCGCAAACAATGCTCCCTTGCCGCAGCGCGGACAGCGGCCGGTGAACGCCGCCGAAAATGTACTGGGCCCTGCTTCGCTCATCCGCCCGCCACGACCGAGCCCGCACCCCAGACATAGATGCAGGAGAACAGGAACAGCCACACCACATCGACGAAGTGCCAATACCAGGAGGCCGCTTCGAAGCCGAAATGGCGGTCCGGCGTGAACTGTCCGGCAATGGCGCGGCCCAGGCAGACGATCAGGAAGATCGTGCCGACGATCACATGGAAGCCGTGAAAGCCTGTGGCCATGAAGAAGGTGGAGCCGTAGATCGCATCGAGCGCGCCCATCGAATTGGAAAGGTTGACATGCGCCGCGTCGGTGAGCGGCGCCAGCGCCGCGCCATTGAAGCCGAAGGTGAAGGGCGCGTGCATATACTCATAGGCCTGGATGCAAGAGAAGGAGAGGCCCAGCGCGACCGTGAGCAGAAGGCCTTGGATCGCGCCCTTGCGGTCGTTGTGCAGGAGTGCGTGGTGCGCCCAGGTTACCGTGGTTCCCGAGCACAACAGAACCAGCGTGTTCAACAGCGGCAGGTGCCAGGGATCGAGCGTAATGATCCCCGACGGCGGCCAGCCGGAAAGGCCGACATCGTGCGGGAAGATGGCGGAATTGAAATAGGCCCAGAACCAGGCCACGAAGAACATCACCTCGGAGGCGATGAACAGCACCATGCCGAAGCGCAGGCCCAGTTTCACCACCGGTGTATGGTCGTGCCGCACCACCGACTCGCGGATCACATCGCGCCACCAGCCGGCCATCGTGTAGAGTACCAGCACGGTGCCCGCCACAAACACCCAGGGTTGCCCGTTCACCTGCAGACCCCAGAACGGCCCGTTGTCGCTGTTCATCCAGAACACGGCGCCGAGCAGCATCGTGAACGCGCCGATCGAGCCGAGCACCGGCCACGGGCTCGGATCGACCAGATGGTAATCGTGCTTCACTTCCGCATGCGCCATGTCTTGTCCCGCCTCTCTTAATCGTATCCCGCTGCGGCCCTAAGCGCCGAAATGGGCCTTCAACTGAACCATCGTCATTACGAAGAACAGCAGCACCACAGCGCCCAGTGCCAGCGCCAGCGCGATGTTGCGCCGCCGCCGCGTCCTGGCATCTTCCTCTTCGTGTCTGTTGTCGTCTGCCGTCACTATGCTCATGTCCCTAAACCCACGCCCTGAAAGCGGCGACGCCAAGCAGATGTTCGGCGATCAACGCCGCGAACAGCACGAACAGGTAGGAAATCGACACTGCGAACAGGCGCTTGGCCGCAGGTTCGCGCACCGTGTCGGTTTCGCGCAGCACGGCGGCGGCTTCCACCACCATCCAGCCGCCGAACAGCATCGCCGCAGCCGCATAGAGTGGCCCGGCCACCCCGGTCGCGGCGGGCAACAGTCCTGCGGGAAACAGCAGCAGCGCATAGCCGAAGATCTGCCGGCGCGTGGACGGCTTGCCCTTCACCACCGGCATCATCGGTACGCCGGCGCGGGCATAATCGTCCGAGCGCCATAAGGCCAGCGCCCAGAAATGCGGCGGCGTCCACAGGAAGATCACCGCCACCAGCGCCAGCGGCGCCAGGCCGAGCCCGCCCGTCACCGCCGCCCAGCCGATGGCCGGCGGCAGAGCGCCCGCAAGTCCGCCGATGACAATGTTCTGCGCCGTGCGCCGCTTCAGCCACAGCGTATAGACGCAAACATAGAAGAAGATCGTGAAGGCGAGCAGCGCCGCCGCCATCGCGTTCACGAATAATCCCATCACCGCGACGGAACCCGCGGAAAGCGCCCAGCCGAACGCCAGCGCATCCGCGCGGCTGATACGGCCCATCGGCACCGGCCGCGCCGCGGTGCGCGCCATCAGCCGGTCGATATCGGCATCATAGGCCATGTTGAGTGCGCCCGAGGCGCCGGCCCCGACCGCGATGCAGAGCAGCGCGGTGAACGCCGTGAAGGGATCGATGTGACCCGGCGCCACCACCAGCCCGGCCAGCCCTGTGAAGATGACGAGCGACATCACGCGCGGCTTCAGGAGCGCGAAGAAGTCGCCCGCCGATGCGGGCCGGGCCGGAAATGCAAGTGCCGCTGACGACATGTCCCTGTTACCTCCTACTGCACGCGCGGCAGTTCGTTGAAGGTATGGAACGGCGGCGGCGAGGGCAGCGTCCATTCCAGCGTCGTGGCGCCGACGCCCCAGGGATTGTCCCCGGCTTTGCGCTTGCGGACCAGCGCTTCGATCATCGTCACGAGGAACACCAGCACCGCGAAACCCGCGATATAGCTGCCGATCGAGGCGACATAGTTCCAGCCCGCGAAGGCATTGGGATAATCCGCGTAGCGGCGCGGCATACCGGCAAGCCCAAGGAAGTGCATCGGAAAGAACGTGATGTTCACGCCGATGAAGGTGATCCAGAAATGCAGCTTGCCCAGTGTCTCGTTGTACATGTAGCCGGTAAATTTCGGGAACCAGAAATACCAGCCCGCGAAGATCGCGAAGACGGCGCCCAGCGACAGCACATAGTGGAAGTGCGCCACCACGTAGTAAGTGTCCTGCAACACCACGTCGATACCGGCGTTGGCCAGCACCACACCCGTCACGCCGCCGACCGTGAACAGGAAGATGAAGCCGACTGCCCACAGCATCGGCGTCTTGAACTCGATCGAGCCGCCCCACATGGTCGCGATCCAGGAGAACACCTTGATGCCCGTCGGCACCGCGATGACCATCGTGGCGAAGACGAAATAGGCGCGGGTGTCGGTCGAAAGGCCCGTGGTGTACATGTGGTGCGCCCACACCAGGAAGCCGATGAAGCCGATCGCCACCATCGCATAGGCCATGCCGAGATAACCGAACACCGGCTTCTTGGAAAAGGTCGAGACGATGTGGCTGATCATGCCGAAGCCCGGCAGGATCAGGATGTAGACTTCAGGATGGCCGAAGAACCAGAACAGATGCTGGAAGAGAATGGGATCGCCGCCGCCCGAAGCCTCAAAGAACGTGGTGCCGAAATGGCGGTCGGTCAGAAGCATGGTGATGCCGCCCGCCAGCACCGGCAGCGAGAGCAGCAGCAGGAATGCCGTCACCAGAATCGACCACACGAACAGCGGCATCTTGTGCAGCGTCATGCCCGGGGCGCGCATGTTGAGGATGGTGGTGATGAAGTTGATGGCGCCGAGGATCGAGGAGGCGCCGGCGATATGCAGCGAGAAGATCGCGAAGTCCATCGCCGGGCCGGGCGAGCCGGCAGTCGAAAGCGGTGCATAGATGGTCCAGCCGCCGCCCATGCCCTGCCCGCCGGAATCGCCGGTGACGAACATCGAAAGCACCAGCAGCGCGAAGGAGAACGGCAGGAGCCAGAACGAGATGTTGTTCATGCGCGGGAAGGCCATGTCCGGCGCGCCGATCATCATCGGCACCAGCCAGTTGCCGAAACCGCCGATCATCGCCGGCATGATCATGAAGAAGATCATGATGAGGCCGTGCGCGCTGACAAACACGTTGTAGGTGTGGGGATTGGTGAAGATCTGCAAACCCGGATACATCAGCTCGGCGCGGATCGCCATCGACAACGCACCGCCCACGATGCCCGCGAAGATCGCGAACATCAGGTACATCGTGCCGATGTCCTTGTGATTGGTCGAATAGACGTAGCGCCGCCAGCCTGTGGGGTGATCCGCGTGCGCGTGAGCCATATCAGCCATGTCGCTCAGTCCCTCTCTTATTTCGTCAGCGCAGCCATGCGGGTGCTGTCGAGCGAACCCTTGGCGCTATATTGCTTCTTGGCGGCGGCCAGCCACTTCTGGAACTCGGCATCGGACACCACCTTCACCTCGATCGGCATGAAGGCGTGGGCCGCGCCGCACAGTTCCGAGCATTCCCCGTAATAGGTGCCTTCCTTGGTGGCCTTGAACCAGGTGTGATTGATGCGGCCGGGCACCGCGTCCATCTTCACGCCGAAGGCGGGCACTGCCCAGGAATGGATGACGTCGGCGCCGGTCGTCTCGATCTGCACCACCTTGTTCACCGGCACATAGACCGGATTGTCCACGCCCAGCAGGCGCGGTTCCTGCGCCTTGGCGGCATCGGCGTCCTGCAGCATCTGCGAATCGAACCGCAGCTTGCCGGCGCCGGGATAGGCGTAGGTCCAGTACCACTGCTTGCCGATGGCCTCGATGGTGAGATCGGGATGCGGCGGGATCGTGCCTTCGAAATAGAGCAGGCGGAACGACGGAATGGCGATGAACACCAGAATGATCACCGGCACGATCGTCCAGGCCACTTCGAGCAGCGTGTTATGGCTGGTCTTGCTGGGCGTGGGATTGGCGCGCTTGTTGTAGCGGACCATGATCCACAACAGCAGCGCCAGCACGAACAGGCAGATCGCGGTGATGATGTAGATCAGAAGGCGATCAAAATCGCGGATGTCTTCCATCACCGGAGTCACGGCCGGCTGCAGGTTCATTTCCCAGGGCCTCGGGGCGGCCAAGGCCGACCCCGCCGAGGCCGCCCATAGCGCCGCCGTACCGGCCAATACGCCCGCCCTGACCCCAAGCTTCTTCAGAAACATCGCCACCCTCTCACGGCTGTTGGGGGCGTCGCCGGCCCCTCGCCGGACTTTCTGCTTATGCGTATGCGTCGCGCAAGCGTTTGAAAGCATTGCGACCTTATGACACGGGTGGTTATTGACCCCCATCAATGTTCCCGCGAAAAGACATTTTGCATCGCAGAAACCTTGTGGGACGGCCGCTCCAGCGCCTATCTCAAGGGATAGCGGCAGGATGACGGCGCCGGCCGCTGGAGGCAATATGCCGCGACGGGTTCTCAATCGCGTGCGCCGCAGCATCGCGCGGGCAACAGGGGCCCACCTTTTTCAAGGAGAGTCTCATGGCCGATTCGGACCTGTTCTTCCGCCCAGACGGCCTCGACCGCGGCCGGGTTCAAGGCCTGGTGGACAACGCTCTGAAGGGCGCCGACGACGGCGAGCTGTTCCTCGAATACCGCCAGAGCGAAAGCTTCGCCTTCGATGACGGCCGGCTCAAGGCCGCCAGCTTCGACACCACCCAGGGCTTCGGCCTGCGCTCGGTGGCCGGCGAGGCCACCGGCTACGCCCATGCCTCGGAGCTTTCGGAGGAGGCCATCGCTCGCGCGGCCGGCACGGTGACCGCCGTGACCAAGGGCTATTCCGGCACCCTCGCTTTGCCGCCGGCCCGCACCAACGTGAAGCTCTATTCGGACATCGACCCGCTCAAATCCGCAGAGTTCGCCGTCAAGGTGAAACTGCTGCAGGACATGAACGAATATGCCCGCCAGAAGGATTCGCGGGTGCGCCAGGTCTCCTGCTCCCTGGCCGGGGAATGGCAGACCGTGGAGATCGTCCGCCCGGGCGGCGAGGTCTATCGCGATATCCGCCCCCTGGTGCGCATCGGCGTCGCCGTGGTGGTGGAGGAGAACGGCCGCCAGGAATCCGGACACTATGGCGGTGGCGGACGCGCGGGCTACGACACCTATCTCGACCCCGCCTATTGGCAGGCGGGGGTGGACGAGGCGCTGCGCCAGGCGCTGGTCAACCTTGCTTCCGTTCCCGCGCCAGCCGGCGAGATGACGGTGGTGCTCGGCCCGGGCTGGCCGGGCATTCTGCTGCACGAGGCCATCGGCCACGGCCTGGAGGGCGACTTCAACCGCAAGAAGACCTCCGCGTTCGCCGGGCTGCTGGGTGAGCGCGTGGCGGCGCCGGGCGTCACCGTGGTGGACGACGGCACCATCGCCGGCCGGCGCGGCTCGCTCACCATCGACGACGAGGGCACGCCCACCTCCCGCACCGTGCTGATCGAGGACGGCATCCTCAAGGGCTATATGCAGGACCGGCAGAACGCCCGCCTGATGGGCATGAAGCCCACCGGCAACGGCCGGCGCGAGAGCTTCGCCTCGCCCGTGCTGCCGCGCATGACCAACACCACCATGCTCGGCGGCACCACGCCGCCCGAAGAGATCATCGCCAGCGTCAAGAACGGCATCTATGCGGTGAACTTCGGCGGCGGCCAGGTGGACATCACCAACGGCAAGTTCGTCTTCTCCTGCACCGAGGCCTACAAGATCGAGAACGGCAAGGTCGGGCCCGCGATCAAGGGCGCCACGCTGATCGGCGACGGGCCGACGGCGCTGACGCAGGTGAAGATGATCGGCAACGACATGAAGCTCGACACCGGCATCGGCACCTGCGGCAAGAACGGCCAGTCGGTGCCGGTCGGCGTCGGCCAGCCGACGCTGCGGCTCGACGGCCTCACGGTCGGCGGCACGGCAGCGTAACAAGCCATGGGCGAACGCATTACGGCGATCTACCGCGTCAAGGATCGCGCGGAAAACATCCAGGCGCGGGCGCACACCATCGCGGTCGAACAGTCCGTCGAGATGCCGGTCAGCGCCATCACCAAGCAAAGCGTACTGGACGAGATCGTGGGCGAGGTCCAGGCCATCCGCGACCTCGGCGGCGGCGTGTTCGAAATCGCCATCGGCCTGGCCGTCTCCACCACCGGGCTCGAAGCCGGACAGACGCTCAACATGCTGTTCGGCAATTCCTCCATCCATGCCGACATGGTGCTGCACGACGCGATCTTTCCGGCCGAGGTGCGGCGCGCCTTCGCCGGGCCGCATCACGGCCTCGAAGGCTTGCGCAAGCGCGTCGGCGCCGAAGGCCGCGCGCTGACCTGCTCGGCGCTGAAGCCGCAGGGACTTTCGCCACCGGAACTGGCGGCGCTGGCCGCGCAGTTCGCGCGCGGCGGCATCGACTATATCAAGGACGATCACGGTCTCGCCGACCAGGCTTACAGCCCGTTCGCTGAGCGCGTGCCCGCCGTGGCCGAGGCGGTGCGCGCCGCGCAAGGCAACGTGCCGACGCGCTATCTGCCCAGCCTTTCGGGCAATCTCGACCAGCTTCGCCGCCAGATCGAGGTCGTGCGCGGCGCGGGGCTCGACACCGTGCTGATCGCGCCGATGATCGTCGGCCTTCCGTCGTTCCATGCGCTGGTGCGCGAGAACCCGGACATCGCCTTCATGGCCCATCCGGCGATGGCGGGCGCCGCGCGCATCGCCCCGCCGTTTCTGCTCGGCAAGCTGTTCCGCCTCTTGGGCGCCGACGCCACCGTGTTTCCCAATCACGGCGGCCGCTTCGGCTATACGACGGACGAGTGCCGCGCGCTGGCTGGCGCCGCGCTGGAACCGTGGGGCGATATCAAGCCCTGCATTCCGGTGCCGGCCGGCGGCATGACGACGGACCGCATGCCGGAGATGCTCGATTTCTACGGCAGCGACGTGATGCTGCTGATCGGCGGCGGGCTGCTGGCGGCGGGCGAACGGCTGGCCGACGAAACGAAAGCCTTTGTCGAGGCCGTGCACGCGCACGGCGAGGGATGAACGCAGATGACCGACAAGCCGATCGATCCCTTCCGCGCCTTTGCCGGCTTCCGCTGGGACGGCGTGACGCTCATGCCCTACAAGGAAGAAGGCGCCGCGCCCTTCAAGTCGGTGACGCGGCAGGTGCTGTTCCACGATCCCGACCTCAAATGCGAACTGCGCTATTTCGAGGTGGCGCCGGGCGGCCATTCCACGCTGGAGCGGCATGAGCATGTGCACGGCGTGATGATCCTGCGCGGGGCCGCCGAGGTGTTGGTCGGCAGCGAAGTGCGCCCCGTGAAGGCCTTCGACCTCGTGCACATTCCGCCGCTGACCTGGCACCAGTTCCGCACCACCGGCAGCGAGCCGATGGGCTTTCTGTGCATGGTCAATGCCGAGCGCGACCGCCCGCAATTGCCGAACGACGCAGACCTCGCGGAGATGCGCGCACATCCGGCGGTGGCGGCGTTCCTGGCGACGTGAGCATGCTCATCTTCAAGATCGTCCACAGGCCCGAATGGCAGGCGGCGCGCGCGGCGGGCGCCTATGCGGGCTCGCCGAAAGACCGGAGCGACGGCTTCCTGCATTTCTCCACCGCGGACCAACTGATGGGTACGCTTCAGAAATGGTATGCCGAGGCGCGCGACCTCGTGCTCGTCGCGGTGGCGGCGGACGGGCTCGGCCCCGCGCTGAAATGGGAGCCCTCGCGCGGCGGCGAACTGTTCCCGCATCTCTATGCGCCGCTGCCCTTGGCGGCCGTGCGCTGGGCTGGCGACATGAAGCGCGATCCGAACGGAGCCTTTGTGCTGCCGCCTGAATTTGATTCAACGCCTTCTGCATCCTGAGCAGGTTGCGCACCAGCGCCAGCGCCGCCCTCGCCTTCTTCTTGGCGGCGGCATCGGCGGCGAGCCGCTGCTTGCCGTAGCGGCCGTGGCAGAGGCGATTGGCATTGCCGGGCTGGCCGCCGCGATGGCGCGGGCCTTCCGTGATGGCCTCGGTTCGCGGCGGCGCCGACGGCGTTTGTATTCGAACCGGAAAATTCGGGGGTACCCCCCTCCCCCCAACTAGCCCGCCGACCCAGCGATGCCTGGTGCGGGTTTCGATCAGCACCCCACCCCGCCAGACTTCCGTGACATAAATGAAATGTTTGGGCCGCAGCCGCGCCTCGGCCTCGGCCAGCTTCGCGATCAGCCGGGCGAAGCACGCCGCCTCGCGCACCGCTTTGAGGCTGGCGCGCACGTTTTCCGGCGAAAATTCTTGATTGGTCGCAATTCCGGACGGCGAACCGGTATCCACTTCGCCTGGAATTGCTCCGAGCGCGCGCGCCGTTTGCAGATGCCACTGCGCAGCCGCCGCGCAATCGACAAGCGCCGCCCGCAGCAGCGCCTGCACGCGGCCGCCGCCAGGCGACGGAGATGTCTTGGCCAGTCCTTTCATGACGGCCATTATCCGCCCGCACGGGCGCACGGGGATAAGTCTGCGCGGCGAGGCGGCAAGTGCCTCCGGCGCCACGCGATTCACACCGGGCTGTGTTGCATAACCGCGCCGGCGGCGGCCGCTTCGCCGCGCTGGGAGTTCGCCGGACTTCCGAGTTCAGAGGAAATTGTATTCCCGAAACAGGGGCGCGATGTCGCCCTTCCAGTCCTCGCGGTAGCGGCGCAGCAGTTCGTCGGCGCGGGTATAGCCGCGCTCCACCAGCACGCGCAGCGGATTGAGGAAGCCGTCCTCGCTCATGCCGGCGGCATCGAGCCCCGCCCCGTCGCCGCAGGCGCGGCGCTTGAGGCCCTCGGCGGAAATCTCCAGCATCTGCCGCGCCAGCTCGCGCACCGAGCGGCCGCGGAAGGGCGTGACGAAGCCCTGGCGCGGAACGGAATCGCGCATGGCCTGGCGTTCCTCGGCGCTCCAGTCCTTGACCATGTCCCAGGCTGCATCGAGCGCCGACTGATCGTAATAGATGCCGGTCCACAGCGCCGGCAGCCCGCAGATGCGCTGCCACGAGCCGCCGTCGGCGCCGCGCATCTCGAGGAACTTCTTCAGGCGCACCTCGGGGAAGATGGTGGTGAGGTGGTCCGCCCAGTCCGACATCATGGGCGTGACGCCCTTCAGCTCGGGAATGCGGCCTTCGAGGAAATCGCGGAAGCATCGGCCCGCCACGTCGATATATTTGCCGTCGCGATAGACGAAGTACATCGGCACGCCGAGCGCGTAATCGACGTAGCGCTCGAAGCCCATGCCGTCCTCGAAAACGAAGGGCAGCATGCCGGCGCGCGCATTGTCCACGTCGGTCCAGATCTGGCTGCGATACGACAGGAAGCCGTTGGGCTTGCCGTGGCGGAAGGGCGAGTTGGCGAACAGCGCGGTGGCCACCGGCTGCAGCGCCAGGCCGACGCGGAACTTCTTGACCATGTCGGCTTCGTCGGAGAAATCGAGGTTCACCTGCACCGTGCAGGTGCGGAACATCATCTCCAGCCCGTAGCCGCCGACCTTGGGCATGTAGCGGCGCATGATGCCGTAGCGGCCCTTGGGCATCACCGGCACATCGTCCAGGTTCCAGTCGGGCGCGAAGCCCAGGCCGATCACACCGGCGCCGATCTCGCCGGCCACCTCGCGCACCTGGGCCTGATGGGTGTTCACCTCGGCACACGTCTCGTGCACGTTGAAGAGCGGCGCGCCGGACAGCTCGAACTGCCCGCCCGGCTCCAGGCTGATGGCGCCGCCGTTCTGCGTCAGGCCGATGATGTTCTCGCCTTCGAGCACCGGCTCCCAGCCGAAGCGCTGCATGCCTTCGAGCAGGGCACGGATGCCCGGCCGCCCCTCATAGGCCACAGGCCGGCGGTCCTTGAGGTCGTAGACGAATTTCTCGTGCTCGGTGCCGATACGCCATTCGGACTTGGGCTTGGAACCGGCTTCGAGGTAGCGCACCAGGTCATCGCGCGATTCGATCGGACCGCCCGCGGATTGCGGGATGGACATGGCTGTCGCCTCCTCCGGCGGCCGGAAATGCCCCGGGCCGCATGTAAATTGTGAATCAGTTATTCAGCTTTGTCTATCTAGGGAGCGCAAGGGCAGCCCGCAAGCTGCGCCCGGCGCGGCCCACCTATGCGTTTCCTCAGTGTAACCTAGCGCCAGTCACCGGCCAGCGCCTGCCAAACCGCCAGCGCCGCCAGCCCGGCGGTGTCGGCGCGCAGGATGCGGGAGCCGAGCGACACCGGCGTGACGCAGCCTTGCGCCCGGATCCGCGCGCGCTCGGCCGGATCGAAGCCGCCTTCCGGGCCGACCAGCACCGCCCAGGGGCCGCCCGGCGCCGCGGCCAGCGCGGCGGCGATGGGTGGGGCCTCCCCCGCCTCGTCGCAAAAGAGCAAGCGGCGTTCGGCGGGCCAGTCCGCCAGCAGCTTTTCCAAGTCGACGGCGTCGCGCACCTCGGGCACCGTCAGCCGGCCGGACTGCTCGGCCGCCTCGACGGCATTGGCGCGCATCCGCTCCGCGTTGACGCGGCGCACGATGGTGCGGCGGGTGATGATGGGCTGCAGCAGCCGCACGCCCAGCTCGGTCGCCTTCTGGGTGACGTAATCGGCGGGCGTCTTCTTCACCGGCGCGAACACCAGCCAGAGGTCCGGCACCTCGGCCTGCCCGGCCAGCCGGTTCTCGCACACCAGCACGCAGCCGCGCTTGCTCACCTCGGAAAGGCGCGCCGCCCATTCGCCGTCGCGCCCGTTGAACAGGCAGAGCCGGCTGCCCTCCTTCGCCCGCATGACATGGATGAGGTAGTGCGCCTGCTCGGACCCGGGCACCACGCGCGCGGCCTCGCCCAGCGAGCCCTCGACATAAAGCCGCACGCCGCCGCCGGGATAGGTGAGATTGTCGCCGTCCTCTGTCATGCTTGCGCTATCGCCTCCGCAGCCA
>JAGWZW010000040.1 GCA_018971835.1 Alphaproteobacteria bacterium | reverse complement strand
AAGCGCGCTGGATGGCGGGGCAGGCGCTGTCGCCGCTCGACGGCGTGCCGGTGGCGGTGAAGGACTTGCTGCTCACCAAGGGCTGGGCGACGCGGCGCGGCTCGCTCACCGTCGATCCGAAGGGGCCGTGGAACGAGGATGCGCCGGCCGTGTCGCGCCTGCGCGAAGCCGGCGCGGTGCTGATCGGCAAGACCACCACGCCGGAATTCGGTTTCAAGGGCACCACGGATTCGCCGCTCACCGGCATCACGCGCAATCCGTGGGATAGAACGAAGACGCCGGGCGGTTCCTCCGGCGGCTCGGCAGCGGCGCTGGCGGCGCGGTTTTGTCCGCTGGCGCTGGGCACCGACGGCGGCGGCTCGATCCGCATACCCGCCGGCTTCACCGGCACCTATGGCCTCAAGGCCAGCTTCGGCCGCGTACCGGCCTGGCCGCTCTCGCCCTTCGGCACGCTGGCGCATGTGGGACCGATGAGCCGCACCGTGCGCGACGCGGCGCTGCTGCTGAACGAGATCGCCCGGCCCGATTCGCGGGACTGGCACGCCGTCGCCTATGACGAACGCGATTACGCCGCCGACCTGGTGCAGCCGCTGAAGGGCCGGCGCATCGCCTATTCGAAGCGCCTCGGCCATGTGACGCAGATCGTGCCGGAGGTGGAAACGCTGGTGGCCGCAGCGGTGAAGCGCTTCGAGGCGATGGGCGCCGTCGTGGAAGAAGCCGATCCGCCCGGCGGCGACGTAAACAAGCTGTTCCGCACGCTGTGGTGGGCGGGGGCGGGATTCCTGCTCGGCGACCTGCCGGAGGAGAAGAAGGCGCTGCTCGAACCCGCGCTCGCCAAGATGGCGGAGGAAGGCAAGGTCATCCCGCTGAAGGACTACCTCTCCGCCACGCTGGCGCGCGGCGCCTATGGTGCCGGCTTGCGCGGCTTCATGGAGACGTACGATTTCCTGCTCACGCCCTCCATCGCCACGCCCGCTTTCGATGTGGGCAAGCTCACGCCGCTGGACGACGACGGCAATGCCTGGCTGGCGTGGACGCCGTTCAGCTTCCCCTTCAATCTCACGCAGCAACCGGCGGCCAGCATCAATTGCGGCTTCACCAGGGACGGGCTGCCGGTGGGCCTGCAGATCGTCGGGCGCATGTTCGACGATGCGGGCGTGCTCGCCGCCTCCGCCGCCTACGAAGTCGCCGACCCGCATCACGACAAGGTGCCGGAGGGGTTTTGAGCCGCTGGTATTTCCCTCGTGGTCCTGCTAAGCACCGGGCCATGATCGCGAACGTGCAAATGAACCGACGCCGCCGTCTCTCTTCGAGGGGCGGGTAGGCGCGCGCGGTCTTCACACCAAGCAGGCAACAACCCCGCCGGTCCCGCGCGGGGTTTTTCGTATGCGCTCCGCACGCCCGGCACCGACAACAGATGGCGCCCGGAGGGCGGCGATGCAGATGGACAAGCTCAGCGCCAGCGTGGAGGAGGCGTGCCTCAACGCCTGGCCCGCGCTCAAGGAGATTTTCTACGACGGCTGGCTGATCCGCGTCGGCCGCGGCGAGACGCGCCGCACCAACTCGGTCAACGTGCTCGGCCGCGGGCGCTACGAGATGGGCGAGAAGATCGCCTATTGCGATGCTGTCTATCGCGCGCACGGGCTGCCGACCTATTTCCGCATTCGCTCGACCGACGATCCGGCGCTGGAGCGGGAACTTGCGGCCGGGGGCTTCCGCGCCGAGGACGAAACACGCACGCTGTTCATGGATTTTGCCCGCACGCCGCCCATGCCGGTCGCGGGCGTGGCGATCGAGATCGCCGAAGGCGCGCCGGCCGCCGAATGGCTGGAGGCCCATGCGCGCTTCACCGGCCGCGCGCCCGACACGGACGACCTGCGCCGGCGGCTGCTCGAACTGGTGGCGCTGCCGGTCGCCTTCGCCGCCGCGCGTGACGAGGCGGGCGAGATCGTCTCGGTAGCCTATGGCGCGCTCCACGACCGGCTGGTGAGCCTGCAATGGGTGGCGACCGCGCCGGCGCGGCGGCGGCAGGGGCTGTCCTTCGCCACGCTCTCGGCGTTGTTGCACTGGGCAAGGCAGCAGGGCGCCGCCGGCGCCTGCCTGCAGGTGCTGGCGGAGAATTTCGCCGCCATCCGCCTCTATGAGGATTTGGGATTCGACCGCGAGCTTTACCGGTATCATTATCGGGTGCGATGAGCGCCGAGATTCTCACCGTTGCCGAAATGTACGCCGCCGACCGCTACGCGGCGGAGCATGGCGTGGCCACTCTGGCCCTGATGGAAGCGGCCGGCGAAGCGGTGGCCGAAGCGGTGCATCGGCGCTGGCCGGGGGCGGCAGTGGCCGTGCTCTGCGGCCCCGGCAACAACGGCGGGGACGGTTTCGTCGCCGCGCGCCATCTGGAAGCACAGGGCCACGAGGTCGAGATCGCGCTCTTGGGGCCGCGCGAGGCGCTGAAGGGCGATGCGGCGGTGATGGCCGAGCGCTGGGACGGACTGATCGCGCCGCTCAGCCCCGCGATCCTGCGCGGCGCCGACGTGGTGGTGGATGCGCTGTTCGGCGCCGGCCTGTCGCGCCCGCTCGATGGCGTGGCGGAGGAATGCGTGACGGCGCTCAACCGTTCCGGCCTGCCGGTGGTGGCGGTGGATGTGCCCAGCGGCCTGCACGGCGACGCGGCACGGCCGCTGTCCGGCGGCTGCGTCGAGGCGGACGTCACCGTCACCTTCTTCCGCAAGAAGCCGGCCCATGTGCTGATGCCCGGGCGGATGCTGTGTGGCGATGTGACGGTGGCCGATATCGGCATTCCTGCGGCGGCGCTCGAAACCATCCGTCCACGGATGATCGAGAACACGCCGGACTATTGGGGCGAGGGCTATCCCTGGCCCGAAGCGATGGGCCACAAATACGCTCGTGGCCATGCCGTGGCGGTGAGCGGCCCGGCCCATGCCACCGGCGCCGCGCGGCTGGCGGCGATGGCGGCGCTGCGCGTGGGGGCGGGCCTCGTGAGCGTGGCCAGCCCGATGGACGCGGTGACGGTGAATGCCGCGGCGCTGACCGCGATCATGGTCAAGCCCTTCGCCGGCGCCGGCGGGCTGGAAGATTTGCTGAAGGACAAACGCTTCAACGCCGTCGCCATCGGGCCGGGCTCAGGCGTGGGCGAGCTGACGCGCGCGATGGTGCTGGCGGTGCTCAAAAGCGGTGCCGCCGCGGTGCTCGATGCCGATGCGCTGACATCGTTCGCCGACCGGCCATCCGAACTGTTCGCGCTGCTGCATGAGCGCATGGTGCTTACGCCCCACGCCGGGGAGTTCGACCGGCTCTTTCCAGGGCTCCTGAAAAGCGGGATGCGCGTGGCGGTGGCGCGCGAGGCGGCGAAGGCGGCGGGCTGCACGCTGCTGCTCAAGGGCCCGGACACGGTGATCGCCGCGCCGGATGGCTTCGTCGCGGTGAACACCAATGCGCCGCCGGCGCTGGCCACCGCGGGCGCAGGCGACGTGCTCACCGGATTGATCGCCGGGCTGCTGGCGCAGGGCATGGGCGCGCATCAGGCGGCCTCGGCGGCGGCGTGGCTGCATGGCGAGGCCGCAAACCTGTTCGGCCCGGGCCTGATTGCCGAGGATCTGCCGGAGCTGCTGCCCGCCGCGC
Source organism: Alphaproteobacteria bacterium (assembly GCA_018971835.1). GTDB lineage: Bacteria > Pseudomonadota > Alphaproteobacteria > Micropepsales > Micropepsaceae > Rhizomicrobium. The sequence goes on along the minus strand of JAGWZW010000040.1, from coordinate 28,696 downwards.
TCTCGGCGCTGAAGGACTGCTTATGAGTGAGGTCACTATCCGCCGCATCGAACCGGGCGACCTGCCGGCGCTGCTGGCCATCTACAATTATTATGTCGTCCACACCCCGGTCACCTTCGACCTTGAGCCGCGCACCCTGGCCCAGCGCCGGGAATGGCTGGAGAGCTTTGCCCCCACCGGCCGCTACCAGTGCTTCGTGGCGGTGAAGGGCGGGGCGCCGATCGGCTGGGCTTGCACCGGCAAGTTCAAGGAGAAGGCGGCCTACGAGACCTCGGCCGAGACGAGTATCTATCTTGCCCCGGGCGAGAGGGGGCGCGGCCTCGGACGGCGGCTCTACGAAGCCCTGTTCGCGGCGCTGGCCGGCGAAGACCTGCACCGGCTCTATGCCGGGATCACCGTGCCCAACGATGCCTCGGTCGCCCTGCATGAGAAAATGGGGTTCGGGCTGGTCGGCAGCTATGACGAGGTCGGCCGCAAGTTCGGCCGCTTCTGGGACGTGGCCTGGTTCGCCCGGGCCTTTCCCTGAGACAAATGCCCTAGCACCCGGCGGGAAGCCCTGTTATAGGGGCGCCCTTCCGGCCTCCACCTATTATATAGAGGGTGTCGGGGGGGGCCCGGACGCGGGCGTGGCGGAACTGGTAGACGCACTCGGTTTAGGTCCGAACGCCGCAAGGCATGGGGGTTCAAGTCCCTCCGCCCGCACCAGCCTTCGCCCGCGAAACGACAAAGGCCGCCGGCTACACGAAAGAGATTTGAACTAGGAACGTCCCATGCAGATTACCGAGACCGTCTCCGAAGAACTGCGCCGCGAATACAAGGTCGTGGTCGGCGCCAAAGACCTGGACGAGCGCCTGACCGGGCGCCTCACGGAGATGCAGCCGCGCGTCCACCTGAAGGGCTTCCGCCCGGGCAAGGCGCCGGTGTCGTTCCTGAAGAAGACCTATGGCAAGTCGATGATGGGCGAGATCGTCGAAGCCGCGGTCAACGAGGGCAGCCAGAAGGCCGTCGCCGACAATTCCCTCAAGCCCGCCTTCCCGCCGCGCGTCGAGCCGGTGGGCGATCTGCAGCCGGTGGTAGAAGGCAAGGCCGACCTCGAATTCACCGTGAAGGTGGATCTGATGCCCGATTTCGAGCTGGCCGATCCGGCCAAGCTCAAGGTCGAGAAGCTGGTCGGCGAAGTGGCCGACGCCGATGTGGACGAGTCGGTGAAGAACCTGGCCGAACAGACCCGCACCTATTCGCCGCGCGCCGAAGGCGAGGCCGCCGAGAAGGGCGATCAGGTGGTGATGGATTTCGTCGGTTCGATCGACGGCGAGGAGTTCGAGGGCGGCAAGGCCGAAGGCTTCAATCTGACGCTCGGCTCCGGCCAGCTCATCCCCGGCTTCGAGGATCAGCTGATCGGCGCCAAGGCCGGCGACGCCCGCGAGGTGAAGGTCACCTTCCCCGAGGAGTACGGCGCCGAGAAGCTGGCGGGCAAGGATGCCGTCTTCGCTGTCACCGTGAAGGAAGTGAAGAAGCCCGACGAGATGGTGATCGACGACGAGCTGGCCAAGCGCGTCGGCCTCGATTCGCTGGCCACGCTCAAGGAGCGCGTGCGTGAGCAGCTCAAGAACGATTACAACCGTGCCAGCCGTCTGCACCTGAAGCGCCGCATTCTCGATGCGCTGGACGAAGCCCATACTTTCCCGCTGCCGCCGACGATGGTGGAAGGCGAGTTCGATTCCATCTGGCGCCAAGTCGAGGAAGAGCTGAAGCGCGAAGGCAAGTCCGCCGAGGACGAAGGCAAGTCCGAAGAGGATCTGAAGAAGGAATATCACGATATCGCCGAGCGTCGCGTGCGCCTTGGCCTGGTGCTGGCGCGCCTGGGCGAGCAGAACGGCATCCAGATCACGCAGGACGAACTGAACCGCGCCATCGCCGCGCGCGCCCGCCAGTTCCCCGGCCAGGAGCAGCAGGTGTTCGAGTTCTACGCCAAGAACCCGCAGGCCCAGGCGGAGATCCGCGCCCCCATTTTCGAGGAGAAGGTGGTGGACTTCATCGCCGAGCTGGCCGAGGTCAGCGAGCGCGAGGTGCCCCGCGACATCCTCTTCCTCGATCCGGACGAGGCGGCGGAGAAGCTGAAGGCTGAGGGCGGTAATTGACAGGTAAGGGCCGCCGACTAGGCTCGATTCCTGCGAATCGAGAAACGGAACGGGAAAGATGAAAGACCCGCGCGACGTCTACATGAACACGCTGGTGCCGATGGTGGTCGAGCAGACCTCCCGCGGCGAGCGCGCCTACGATATCTATTCCCGGCTGCTCAAGGAGCGCATCATCTTCATCACCGGCGGGGTGGAGGACTATGGCGCCAGCCTCATCACCGCCCAGCTGCTCTTTCTGGAGGCGGAAAACCCCAAGAAAGAAATCCATATGTACATCAACTCGCCCGGCGGGGTGGTGTCCTCGGGGCTGGCGATCTACGACACCATGCAATATATCCGGCCGGCGGTGCAGACGCTGTGCATCGGCCAGGCCGCGAGCGCGGCGTCGCTGCTGCTCTGTGCCGGCGAGAAGGGCATGCGGTTCAGTCTGCCCAACGCGCGGATCATGGTCCACCAGCCCTCGGCTTCATTCTATGGCCAGGCGGCGGACATCGCCCGCCACGCACAGGAAGTTGTCAAACTGAAGCGCCGGTTGAACGAAATCTACGCCCAGCACACTGGCCAGCCGCTGGAGGCCGTGGAAAAAGCCCTAGACCGGGATACCTATATGACGGCAGAGGAAGCCAAAACCTTCGGTCTGATCGACCAGGTGCTGGAGCGCCGGCCGGAAGCGGGCGCGTGACGGTGACGCAGGCTCCAGCGGACCGGCCGGGTCCGCGGCCGGGTCAAATTAAACAAATCTTGATCCGCCCGCGTTTATCGTGGTCGAATGACCGTCGGGGGGAGCCGGAGCGGCTTGGCGCAGTTTGTGCATCGCGTTCCGGTGTGGAAGAAATCGGTTGGTTAAGGGCGGGCAAGCGGCCCGGGAGAGCCCATGAGTAAATCAAGCGGCGGCGAGTCCAAGAACACGCTGTACTGTTCGTTCTGCGGCAAGAGCCAGCACGAGGTACGCAAGCTGATTGCGGGCCCGACCGTGTTCATCTGCGATGAATGCGTCGAGCTGTGCATGGAGATCATCCGCGAGGAGAACAAGACCTCGTTCCTCAAGTCGCGTGATGGCGTGCCGACTCCGGGCGAGATCTTCAAGGTGCTGGACGACTACGTGGTCGGCCAGGCCCATGCCAAGAAAGTGCTCTCGGTCGCGGTGCACAACCACTACAAGCGCATCAACGCCAGCGGCAAGAGCGGCGATGTCGAGCTGGCCAAGTCGAACATCATGCTCATCGGGCCCACCGGCTGCGGCAAGACGCTGCTGGCCCAGACGCTGGCGCGCATCCTCGATGTGCCCTTCACGATGGCCGACGCCACCACCCTCACCGAAGCGGGCTATGTCGGCGAGGACGTCGAGAACATCATCCTCAAGCTGCTGCAGGCTGCGGACTACAATGTCGAGCGGGCCCAGCGTGGCATCGTCTATATCGACGAAGTGGACAAGATCAGCCGCAAGTCCGACAACCCCTCGATCACGCGGGACGTCTCGGGTGAAGGCGTGCAGCAGGCCTTGCTCAAGATCATGGAGGGCACCGTCGCCTCCGTGCCGCCGCAGGGCGGGCGCAAGCATCCCCAGCAGGAATTCCTGCAGGTGGACACCACCAACATTCTCTTCATCTGCGGCGGTGCCTTCGCCGGGCTGGAGAAGATCATCTCTTCGCGGACCCAGGGCACCTCGATGGGCTTCGGCGCTGCCGTACGCGCTGCCGACGAGCGCGACACCGGGGAAATCCTGCGCGAGATCGAACCGGAGGATCTGCTCAAATTCGGCCTGATCCCCGAGTTCATCGGCCGTCTGCCGGTCCTGGCGACGCTGGGCGACCTCACCGAGGAAGCCCTGATCGAAATCCTGACGCGGCCGAAGAATGCACTTGCGAAGCAATATCAGCGTATGTTCGAGATGGAAGGGGTCAAGCTCCGCTTCCAGGACGAAGCGCTGCATGCCATCTCCCGCCGGGCGATCCAGCGCAAAACCGGCGCCCGCGGCCTGCGTTCGATCATGGAAGGCATCCTTCTGGAGACTATGTTCGAGCTGCCGACCCTGAACGGCGTGCAGGAAGTGGTCATCACCTCCGAGGTGGTCGACGGCGGCGCGCGGCCGCTTTACACCTACTCGGACAAGGGCCAGGCCCGGGAATCCACAGCGAGCTGAACCAGTTCGCGGGAAACAGCGCCAGGGACATTGTCCCCCTGTATCTTGATCTGCCGCCTTGAATCCGCCCTACCGGAGGCCCACTTTACTCTGAGAGAGGGCCGGCCCAGCCGGGAGGCTCCATAACCCGGTTCCGTTCGCCCAGCGGGGGTTCGGCACCCAATAATGTCAGGTCACCCATCAGATTCCGTGGAGACCCGGCGAGGAGAACAAGATGTCGGATCATGACGTGGTGACAGTCCCCAAGGGCGAGGCAGGCGGCCAGCTGGCGCCGGTGCTGCCTTTGCGCGACATCGTCGTATTCCCCCATATGATCGTTCCGCTGTTCGTGGGCCGCGAGAAATCCGTGCGCGCGCTCGAAGAGGTGATGAACGACGAGAAGCAGATCCTGCTGCTCACCCAGAAGAACGCCGCCGACGACGAGCCCGCCGCCGAAGGCCTGCACACCATTGGCACGCTGGCCACGGTGCTGCAGCTGCTCAAGCTGCCGGACCAGACCGTGCGCGTGCTGGTGGAGGGCAAATCCCGCGCCCAGGTGAAAGGCTTCACCGCGCGCAGCGACTTCTTCCAGGCCGAGATCGAGCACATCCCCGATACCGGCGGCGAGGCGCGCGAGACCGAGGCGCTGATGCGCACGGTCAAGACCAATTTCGAGCAGTACATCAAGCTCAACAAGAAGGTGCCGGCGGAGAAGCTGGCGGCTGTGGCCCAGATCGACGATCCGTCCAAGCTCGCCGACACCATCGCGGGCGACCTGTCGGTCAAGATTCCCGAGCGGCAGCAGCTGCTGGAGACGCTCAACACCACTGAGCGGCTGGAGCGTGTCCTGTCGCTGATCGAATCGGAAATCGGCGTGCTGCAGGTGGAGCGGAAAATCCGTTCCCGCGTGAAGCGCCAGATGGAGAAGACACAGCGCGAGTACTACCTCAACGAACAGCTCAAGGCGATCCAGAAGGAACTGGGCGAGGGCGAGGAAGGCCGCGACGAACTCTCCGAGATCGATGAGCGCATCCGCAAGACCAAGCTCAGCAAGGAAGCGCGCGAAAAGGCCCAGGCGGAGATGAAGAAGCTCCGCCAGATGAGCCCGATGAGCGCCGAAGCCACGGTGGTGCGCAACTACCTCGACTGGCTGCTGTCGCTGCCCTGGGGCAAGAAGTCCAAGGTCAAGAAGGACATCTCGCTCGCCGAAAAGATTCTGCACGACGACCACTACGGCCTCGACAAGGTCAAGGAACGCATTCTCGAATATCTCGCCGTGCAGCAGCGTGCCGGCAAGATGAAAGGGCCGATCCTGTGCCTCGTCGGCCCGCCGGGCGTGGGCAAGACCAGCCTCGCCAAGTCGATCGCCAAGGCCACGGGCCGCGAATATGTCCGCATGTCGCTGGGCGGCGTGCGCGACGAGGCGGAGATCCGTGGCCACCGGCGCACCTATATCGGCTCGATGCCGGGCAAGGTGATCCAGTCGATGAAGAAGGCGAAGACCTCCAACCCGCTCTTCCTGCTCGACGAGATCGACAAGCTGGGCGCGGACTGGCGCGGCGATCCGTCTTCGGCACTGTTGGAAGTGCTGGACCCCGAGCAGAACCACACCTTCAACGATCACTATCTGGAGGTCGATTTCGATCTTTCGGACGTGATGTTCATCACCACGGCCAACAGCCTGCGCATGCCGCAGCCGCTGATGGACCGCATGGAGATCATCCGCATCCCCGGCTACACCGAGGACGAGAAGGTGGAGATCGCCAAGCGGCACCTGATCAGCAAGGAAGTGGCGGCGCACGGCCTGAAGGAAGATGAGTGGAAGATCACCGACCAGGCGCTGCGCGACCTCATCCGCTACTACACGCGCGAGGCCGGCGTGCGTAATCTCGAGCGCGAGATCGCCAATCTTGCCCGCAAGGCGGTGAAGGACATCGTCTCGGGCAAGGCCAAGAGCATCGAGGTCACGGCTTCCAATCTCGGCGATTACGCCGGCGTCAGGAAGTTCCGCTTCGGCGAGATCGAAGGCGAAGATCAGGTCGGCGTGGTTACGGGCCTGGCCTGGACCGAGGTGGGCGGCGACACGCTGCAGATCGAATCGGTGATGCTGCCCGGCAAGGGCCGCATGCAGACCACCGGCAAGCTCGGCGACGTGATGAAGGAATCGATCGATGCGGCGCGGTCTTTCGTCCGCTCCAAGGCGACGCAGTTCGGCATCAAGCCGCCGATGTTCGACAAGAAGGACATCCATGTGCATGTGCCCGAAGGGGCCACGCCCAAGGACGGGCCCTCGGCCGGCGTGGCAATGGCCACCTCGATCATCTCCGTGCTCACCGGCATCCCGGTGCGCCGCGATGTCGCCATGACCGGCGAAGTCACGCTGCGCGGCCGCGTGCTGCCGATCGGCGGATTGAAGGAGAAACTGCTCGCGGCGCTGCGGGCCGGCATCACCACGGTGCTGATCCCCAAGGAGAACGAGAAGGATCTGGCCGACATCCCCGAGAACGTGAAGGCCGGGCTCAAGATCATCCCCGTCTCCAGCGTGGAGGAGGTGCTGAAAGTGGCGCTGACGCGTATGCCCGAACCCATCACCTGGGAGGAGCCGGAAATCGTGCCGGCTCCCGCCCTGGCCGAGGGCGAGGGGGCAGCCGCCACCACCCACTGACCCCTCCGGGGCCGGAAGAGACTGCCGACGGGCCCGGATCGTTGCCGATTCGGGCCCGTTTCTTACGCAAAAATCGGAGGATTCGGGGGATTTTTGGCTTGGGGGCGCCCGGCCAAAGCCCTAGACTCCCCAGACTTTGTGGCGAATCGCGCAAGAAGGAGCCCGAGCCGTGAACAAGAACGATCTAGCCCACCGGCTTTCCGAGCAATCCGGTCTGGCCAAGAACGATGCGGCCAAAGCCGTGGACGGCGTGTTCGATCTCATCACCGAGGCGCTGAAGAGCGGCGAGGAAGTGCGCCTGACGGGCTTCGGCGTTTTCGCCGTGTCCACGCGCGCCGGCGGCAAAGGCCGCAATCCGCAAACGGGTGAAGAGATCACCATCAAACCCTCCAAGCATCCGCGCTTCCGCCCGGGCAAGCAGCTCAAGGAAGCGCTGAATCCGTAAGCGGTCTGCCTTTCGGTTCCAGATAGAACAGCTCTTCCACGCGCACTTCCAGCGCCTCGGCCAGCGCCAGCGCGAGCGTGGTGGACGGTACGAACACGCCGTTCTCCACGGTGTTGATGGTCTTGCGCGAAACGCCCACGCGCGCAGCCAACTCGCCCTGCGTCAGGCCGTGGCGCGCACGGGCCTCCTTCAGGCGGTTGGCAAGGCGGCGCTCAGCCATCGCGCCCCGCGCGCCATTGCAGGATGAGAAAATAAGCGCCGGGCAAAACAATGACAGCGGCGATGGCGCCGGGCAACGCCAGCGCGCCCCATGATGCGTGAAATAGCTGCGCGATCAGAACGGCGCACAGCGCGATGACGGACAGGATGTAACCGAACATCGCGGCCCTGTGCTGCTGCGCACGGGACAGTTCGTCATTCACCGCATGGCGATAAGAGCGCACGAAGAAATTGAGGCCGAAACAGACCTGCAGCATCACAAGCAGCGCGAAGAAGGCGAAGATGCCTGCAAAAAAGACCGATCCGAACCGCTCCTCGCTGCTCATCGGAACTGCGGTCCCGATGTTGCGCAGGACGCTTTCTGTCAATTGTACGGCGAACTGGATAAGGGCAAAGAAAAGCAGGATTAATACCCAGCGCCAGCGGCGGTGCTGGATGTCGATGGTTTTGCGCAGGATGTTCTCGTCGAACTCGTGCGCCGGTAGGGGCTGTACGCTGAGGTGGCTGACGGTGCGGAACATGAAGTATACCCACACCAGTAGCAGCGCAAAGGCGATGCTGCCGGTAAGCTCCATTGGCAGATGTAGCGTCCGGCCGCCAAACAGAATGGCGATCATGACCGCGAATAGCGCAAGGATGGTCCACATCAGGCGCGTTTCGATGCGGGAACGCTTTTCTATCGCGGCGACAATTTCTTCGTCGCTGGGATGGCGTTCGATCATGGGTGCCCCGAGGTGATTATGTAACCTATAGGTGACTGTAACCTGTGGGTTACATCATGACAAGTGCCTTTATCTCGGGCAGCCAATTTGTGAATCGCAGCAGCCGCGCTATAGGACTGTGGCGAGACAGGGCGGTTAGCTCAGCGGTAGAGCATCTCGTTTACACCGAGAGGGTCGGCGGTTCGAAACCGTCACCGCCCACCAGCCTTCGCCGTCGAAACGCTGACGCGATCGACCGCGGGCTACGGCCGGCAGGCCGACATTTCCAATTGTTCATCTGGCGCCACACTTGGCGACAAAGCCCGGCTTGACGGCGCAGGGGCGCGCTGGCGGAGTTCGCCCATGACCAGACAGATCGTTCCGCTGCTATCGCTCGTCGCTGCGCTCGCGCTCTCGGCCTGCGCCCACCATGCTGACCACGAACTTGGCTTCCGCGACCGCCACGGCAAGGAGGCGCCGCAATGGCAGCCCGGCGTGCAGATGCTGCTGCGCTACGACTTCAACCACGACGGCTCGATCGGCCGCGCGGAGCTGGAACAGGGCCTGCACCAGGATTTCGACAAGGCCGACACGAATCACGACGGCGTGCTGGAAGAAGACGAGGTGCGTGCCGTCAACCAGGCGCGCTGGGCGGCGGACGGCTCGGCCGCCTCGCCGCTGATCGACTGGAATCATGACGGCGTGGTGGATTTCGGCGAGTTCGCAGCCGGGCCGCGTTCGCTGTTCATGCAGTTGGACGCCAATGGCGATGGCGCGTTATCGCCGCAGGAGCTGCATGTGCCGCCGTCCAAGAAGGCTCCGGCCGAACGCCGCAGTTCCGGCCGCCACGGCCGCCGCGGAGCGGGGCCCTATGGCGGCCAGGGCGGCGATGGCCCCGGCGGCGATGGCCCCGATGGCGATAACGACTAACCGCCTCAGGCCCGAAGGAAATTCGCGCTCTTTACGGCGTTCCCAGTGATCTGGCGCCTTGACTTGCCGCACGGGCGGCCGTACACGGGCGCTCTTTCGCGCAGCTGGCCCGTTGGGCCGTGACGCGGGGGCGTAGCTCAGTTGGTTAGAGTGTCGGCCTGTCACGCCGAAGGTCGCGGGTTCGAGCCCCGTCGCTCCCGCCAGTCTTCACCGCTTCAGGGTGAAGGCTGGCAAGCCGAAGCCCGCACGGGCTGACGCTATTCGTTTTTTTCCTGTGCATATCCGCGCCGGACGTCACCCCTTTGCCAAAGGGGAGTGGCGAAAAGTCCCTACAAAACACTTTGTCGCGCCCATGATTCTTGCGGTAAATGCGCATTGCACAGCCGGGTGTGCTGACTATAGTGCGCCCGCGAAAACGAACCCGGTCCGGCCGTGCGAACGGCAAGCCCGCTAGGCGAGCCGGACCAGAATGCCGCCGCCTGGCGGATATTAGGAAACCGTGATGAACGGGCTGCTTCTGGAGTACCTGCCGATCCTGGTCTTTCTCGGGATCGCTGTTGTCATCGGGATTGCGCTTCTGGTCATTCCGATGCTGCTGGCGCCAACCAAGCCGGATGCCGAGAAACTTTCCGCCTACGAATGCGGCTTCAATGCCTTCAGCGATGCGCGGGTGAAATTCGACGTCCGCTTCTACCTGGTCTCGATCCTCTTCATCATCTTCGACCTGGAAGTGGCGTTCCTCTTTCCCTGGGCCATCACCATCAGGCAGACCGGGGCTTTCGCCTTCTGGTCGATGATCGTGTTCCTGGGCGTTCTCACGATCGGCTTCATCTATGAATGGAAGAAGGGAGCGCTCGAATGGGAGTGAACCCGGACAAACTTCCCGCCGGTATGGCCGGCCGCGCCGGCGTCGAAGGCGGCGGGGCGATTTCCGATAACGATCCCTATATCAAGGTGATGCGGAACGAGCTGGCCCAGAAGGGCTTTCTCGTCGCCTCGGCCGACGCGCTGATTACCTGGGCGCGCACCGGCTCGTTGATGTGGATGACCTTCGGGCTGGCCTGCTGCGCGGTCGAGATGATCCAGGCGGCGATGCCGCGCTACGATCTGGAGCGGTTCGGCTTTGCCCCGCGCGCCTCTCCGCGCCAGTCCGACGTGATGATCGTGGCCGGCACGCTGACCAACAAGATGGCCCCGGCGCTGCGCAAGGTCTACGACCAGATGCCCGAACCGCGCTATGTCATCTCGATGGGTTCCTGCGCCAACGGCGGCGGCTATTACCACTATTCCTATTCGGTGGTGCGCGGCTGCGACCGCATCGTGCCGGTGGACGTCTATGTGCCGGGCTGCCCGCCGACGGCCGAAGCGCTGGTCTACGGGATCATGCTGCTGCAGCGGAAAATCCGCCGCACCGGAAACATCCACCGCTGAGGACATGCGATGAGCGAAACGCTCGAAGAATTGGCCATCCGCATCGCCAAGGCCCTGCCCGGCGCGGTGAAGGGCCACAAGGTCGCCGTGGGCGAGCTGACGGTGGACGTCGAACCCGGCGAGATCGTACGCGTGATGACCACGCTGCGCGACGATCCGGCCTTCGATTTCAAGCTCCTGATCGACGTGTGCGGCGTGGACTTCCCGGCGCGCGCCAAGCGCTTCGATGTCGTCTATCACTTGCTTTCGCTGACCAAAAACCGGCGCCTGCGCGTCAAGGCAGAAGTGAGCGAGGGGGCGGGCGTTCCCTCGATCGTGGCGCTCTATCCCGCCGCCAACTGGTACGAGCGCGAGACATTCGACATGTTTGGCGTGGTCTTTTCCGGCCATCCGGACTTGCGCCGTATCCTGACCGATTACGGCTTCAGCGGTCATCCGCTCAGGAAGGACTTTCCGCTCACCGGCTATGTCGAGCTGCGCTATGACGACGAGCAGAAGCGCGTGGTCTACCAGCCCGTAAAGCTGGCGCAGGAGTTTCGCGACTTCGACTTCCTCAGCCCCTGGGAGGGCGCGCCCTTCATCCTGCCTGGTGACGAAAAGGCGGCGGCCCAGGAGAACAAGAAATGAGCACCAACGCTCTCGCCGAAGGCACGAAAACCACCATCAATTTCGGCCCGCAGCATCCTTCTGCGCATGGCGTGCTGCGCCTGATCCTCGACCTCGATGGCGAAGTGGTCACCCGCGCCGATCCGCATATCGGCCTGCTTCACCGCGGCACCGAGAAACTGATCGAACACAAGACTTATCTGCAAGCCACGCCTTATTTCGACCGGCTCGATTACGTGGCGCCGATGAATCAGGAACATGCCTTCGTGATGGCGGCCGAAAAGTTGCTGGGCCTCGAAATTCCCAAGCGCGGGCAATATATCCGCGTGCTCTATTCGGAGATCGGCCGCATCCTCAACCATCTGCTCAACGTCACCAGTCAGGCGTTGGACTGCGGCGCGCTCACCCCGCCGCTTTGGGGTTGGGAAGAACGCGAGAAGCTGATGGTGTTCTACGAGAGGGCGTGCGGCGCACGCCTGCACGCCAATTATTTCCGCGTCGGTGGCGTGCATCAGGATCTGCCGCCTGATCTGCTCGATGATATCCGTGCCTTCTGTCACAGATTTCCCAAGGTGCTTGACGATATCGAATGCCTGCTGACCGAAAACCGCATCTTCAAGCAGCGCAATGTCGATATCGCGGTGGTCACGCGCGAGGAGGCCGAGGCTTGCGGCATGACCGGCGTGATGCTGCGCTCGGCGGGCGTGCACTGGGATCTGCGCCGCAATCAGCCCTACGAGTGTTACAACGAACTCGATTTCAAGATTCCGGTCGGCAAGAACGGCGACTGCTACGATCGCTATGTGATGCGCATGGAGGAAATGCGCCAGTCCGTGCACATCATGCTGCAGTGCCTGGACAAGATGCCCGAGGGCCCGGTGATGGCGGAGAACCACAAGGTGGTGCCGCCGCGTCGCGGTGAGATGAAGAAGTCGATGGAAGCGCTCATCCATCATTTCAAACTCTATACCGAGGGCGCCCATGTGCCCGCGGGCGAAGTTTACACCGCTGTCGAAGCGCCCAAGGGCGAATTCGGCGTTTATCTGGTGTCGGACGGGTCCAACAGGCCCTATCGCTGCAAGATCCGCGCGCCGGGATATGCGCATTTGCAGGCGCTGAATCATCTTTGCCGCGGTCACATGTTGGCCGATGTCGCCGCCGTGGTCGGTTCGATCGACATCGTGTTCGGGGAGATCGACAGATGAGTTTGCGCCGCCTAGCCCCGGACGAGATGCAGCCGCAAAGCTTCGCCTTCAATGCGCAGAACGAGGCGCGCGTCGCCCGCGAGATCGCCAAATATCCGGCGGGCCGCCAGGCTTCCGCCGTGATTGCCATGCTGTGGATCGGCCAGGAGCAGGAAGGCTGGGTCACCAAGCCGATGATCGAGGCGATCGCCGCGCGGCTTTCGATGCCTTTCATCCGTGTGCTCGAAGTGGCGAGCTTCTACACCATGTTCAACCTCATTCCGGTGGGCGAGCATCTGGTGCAGGTCTGCACCACCACGCCCTGCTGGCTGCGCGGCTCGGACGACGTGGTCGCCGCCTGCAAGAAGCACATTGCTGAGAAGCCGGGCGAGATTTCGCCGGACGGCAAGTTCTCGTGGATGGAAGTGGAATGCCTGGGGGCCTGCGTCAACGCGCCGATGCTCCAGATCGGCAAGGACTTCTATGAAGACCTCGATGGGCCCAAGACCGAGGCGCTGCTCGAAGCCGTCCGTAGCGGCGAAACGCCCAAGCCGGGCCCGCAGAACGGCCGGCGTTCGTCGGAGCCGATGGGTGGGCCGGTCGCGTTGAAAGAGGTGCAGTGATGCTCGCCGACAAGGATCGCATCTTCACCAATCTCTACGGCTTCGGCGATCCGGGCCTGGAAGCCGCCAAAAAACGCGGCGCATGGGACAACACCAAGAAGCTGCTCGAACTCGGCCCGTCCGAGATCGTGGAGCAGATCAAGAAGTCGGGCCTCAGGGGCCGTGGCGGCGCCGGGTTCCCTACCGGCCTCAAATGGTCGTTCATGCCGAAGGAAGTGAAGGAGCGGCCGCATTATCTCGTCGTCAATGCGGACGAATCCGAACCCGGCACCTGCAAGGACCGGGACATCATGCGCCACGATCCACATATCCTGATCGAAGGCTGCATGGTCGCCAGCTTCGCCATGCGCGCGCATGCCTGCTACATCTATGTGCGCGGCGAGTTCATCCGCGAACGCGAGGCGCTGCAGCGCGCGGTGGATGAAGCCTATGCTGCCCGCCTGATCGGCAAGAACAACGTGCATGGCTGGGATTTCGATCTCTACGTCCATCACGGCGCCGGCGCCTATATCTGCGGCGAGGAAACCGCGCTGCTCGAAAGCCTGGAAGGCAAGAAGGGCCAGCCGCGCATGAAGCCGCCGTTCCCGGCCAATGTCGGGCTCTACGGCTGCCCGACCACGGTGAACAACGTCGAGTCGATCGCGGTCGGACCCACCATCCTGCGCCGCGGGGCGGAATGGTTCGCGGGCCTCGGCCGCCCCAACAACACCGGCACCAAGGTGTTCTGCATCTCGGGCCATGTGAACAAGCCCTGCAACGTCGAAGAGGCGATGGGCATCCCGCTCAAGGAACTCATCGAGAAGCATGCGGGCGGCGTGCGCGGCGGCTGGGACAATCTGTTGGCGGTGATTCCGGGTGGTTCGTCCGTGCCGCTGCTGCCCAAGTCGATCTGCGACGAGGTGCTGATGGATTTCGATTCGCTGAAGGCGGTGCAGTCCGGCCTCGGCACGGCGGCGGTGATCGTGATGGACAAGTCCACCGACGTCGTGAAGGCGATCCAGCGGCTTTCCTATTTCTACAAGCATGAAAGCTGCGGCCAGTGCACGCCCTGCCGCGAAGGTACCGGCTGGATGTGGCGGGTGATGACGCGGATGCAGAAGGGGCAATCCACCCCCGCCGAGATCGACCTGCTCTACGAAGTGACCAAGCAGGTCGAAGGCCACACTATCTGCGCGCTGGGCGACGCGGCGGCGTGGCCGATCCAGGGTCTGATCCGCCATTTCCGCCCCGAACTGGAGCGGCGCATGGCCGAGCGCAACAAGATGGCTGCGGAGTAAATCATGGCCCGCAAACTCATCATCGACGGTCAAGAGATCGAAGCGGACGACAACATCACGCTGCTGCAGGCCTGCGAGCAGGCCGGCGCCGAGGTGCCGCGCTTCTGCTATCATGAACGGCTGTCCGTCGCCGGCAATTGCCGCATGTGCCTGGTCGAGTGGGTGGGGGCGCCCAAGTTGCAGGCTTCCTGCTCGCTGCAGGTCAAGGACATCTTCCCCAACAAGGACGGCACGCCCGCGCGCATCAACACCAATTCGCCCATTGTCAAAAAGGGCCGTGAAGGGGTGATGGAGTTCCTGCTCATCAACCATCCACTCGATTGCCCGATCTGCGACCAGGGCGGCGAATGCGATCTGCAGGACGAGGCGATGGGCTACGGCCGCGCCGCCTTCGACCGCTTCCGCGAGAACAAACGCGCGGTCGACAACAAGTACATGGGCCCGCTGATCAAGACGGTGATGACCCGCTGCATCCAGTGTACGCGCTGCGTGCGTTTCGCTACCGAAGTGGCCGGCGTGCCGGAACTGGGCGCCACCGGCCGCGGCGAGGATGTGGAGATCACGACCTATCTGGAAAAGGCCTTCGCTTCCGAGCTTTCCGGCAACGTGGTCGATCTCTGCCCGGTGGGCGCCCTGACCTCGCGGCCCTACGCCTTCAACGCCCGGCCCTGGGAACTGCGCAAGACCGAATCGATCGACGTGATGGACGCGCAGGGCTGCAACATCCGCGTCGATACCCGCGGTCGCGAGGTGATGCGCGTGCTGCCGCGCACCAACGACGACGTCAACGAGGAATGGATTTCCGACAAGACGCGCCATGCTCGCGACGGGCTGCTACGCCAGCGGCTGGACAAGCCCTACGTGAAAAAGGGCGGCAAGTTCGTCGCCGTGAGCTGGCCCGAAGCCTTCGCCGCCATCGCCGCGCGCGTGGCAGCCACGACGCCGGAAAAGATGGCCGCCATCGCCGGCGATCTGTGCGCGGCTGAAGAAATCAAGGCGCTCAAGGATCTGATGACGGCGCTGGGCGTCGCGAACATCGACTGCCGGCAGGATGGCGCCAAACTCGCCGCTGCCCCGCGCGCCGGTTATCTGTTCAATTCCACCATCCCGGGCATCGATGCGGCGGACGCGATCTTGCTCATCGGCACCAATCCGCGCTGGGAAGCGCCGGTGCTGAACGCGCGCATCCGCAAGGCCTGGCTGAACGGCAATCCCAGGATTGCCAATGTCGGCGTTGCCCATGATCTCACCTATCCGGTAGAGCAGCTGGGCGAGCGCGCGGACGTGCTCGAGGCCATCGCCTCCGGTTCGCATCCTTTCGCGCAGGTGCTGAAGGACGCCAAGCGGCCGATGCTGATCCTGGGGCCGGGCGCGATCGCGCGGGCGGATGGTGCGGCGGTGCTGAAGCTGGCCGCCAAGATCGCCGCCGAAACCGGCATGATCGGCCCGGCGGGCACGGCGGAGGAGGGCGGCTGGAACGGCTTCAACGTGCTCTCCACCGCGGCCTCCCGCGTGGCGGCGCTCGACCTCGGCTTCGTGCCGGATGCGGGCGGGCGCGATGTGGCCGGCATCCTCGATGGCGCGAGCAAGGGCGAGATTGAGTTCGTTTATCTGCTCGGCGCCGACGAGATCGACACGAAGAAGCTCGGCAGCGCCTTCGTGATCTATCAGGGTACGCATGGCGATGCCGGCGCCCATCGCGCCGACGTGATCCTGCCCGGCGCGGCCTACACCGAAAAATCCGGCCTCTATGCCAATTTCGAAGGCCGCGTGCAGCTGGCCGAACGCGCCGCCTTCCCGCCGGGCGAGGCCAAGGAGGATTGGGCGATCCTGCGCGCGCTTTCCGAGGTGCTGGGCAAGCGCCTGCCGTACGACAATGTGGACGCCGTGCGCCATGCCATCGTGGCGGCCGCTCCGCATTTCGCCACGCGCGACGCGGCGCCCCGCCACCCCGGCGCCGATCCGGCGATCTGGAATGCCGTCGGCACGGAAGGCGCTGTCGGCGCGGCGCCGCTGGCGAGCCCCATCACCGATTTCTACCTCACCAACCCGATCGCGCGGGCGAGCGAAACGATGGCGGAATGCAGCCGTCTGTTCGTGAGCGGCGCGGCGAAACTGGCGGCGGAGTGAACACATGGCGCTGATCGGGTTCTTTACTTGGCTCTTCTCCCTTGTCGGCATCACGCTGCCCTATGGCTGGGCGTGGTTCCTCTCCTACGCGGTGTTCATCCTGATCTACGCCGTGGTCCTGCTGGTGATGCTGGCCTTCATCCTGCTGTTCGACCGCAAGGTGTGGGCGGCGGTGCAGCTGCGGCGAGGCCCCAATGTGGTGGGCGCCTTCGGCCTGCTGCAGTCCTTCGCCGATTTCTTCAAGTTCGCCTTCAAGGAAGTGGTGATCCCGTCCTCGTCGAACAAGGGCCTGTTCCTGTTCGCGCCGCTGCTCACCTTCACCTTGGCCTTCATCGCCTTCGCGGTGGTGCCGGTGGCGCATGGCTGGGTGATCGCCAACATCAATGTCGGCGTGCTCTACCTCTTCGCCATTTCGTCGCTCGGTGTTTATGGCATCATCATGGGCGGCTGGGCCTCGAACTCGAAATATCCGTTCCTGTCGTCCATGCGCTCGGCGGCGCAGATGGTGTCCTACGAAGTCTCGATCGGCTTCGTGATGGTAACGGTGCTGATCTTCGCCGGCTCGCTCAACCTCTCCAAAATCGTCGAGGCGCAGCGCCACGGCTGGTACGCCTTCTCCATCCTGTTCCCGATGATGGTGGTGTTTTTCGTTTCCGCCCTGGCCGAGACCAACCGCCCGCCTTTCGACCTGGTGGAAGCGGAGTCCGAACTGGTGGCCGGCTTCATGGTGGAATATTCCTCCACGCCCTATTTGCTTTTCATGATTGGCGAGTATTTCAGCATCGTGCTGATGTGCGCGCTGCTCTCGATCCTGTTTTTCGGTGGCTGGCTGCCGCCGGTGGACATCTGGCCACTCAACGCCGTGCCGGGGGTGATCTGGTTCATCGCCAAGGTGTGGTTCTTCTTCTTTTTCTTCGCGATGGTGAAGGCCTTCGTGCCGCGCTACCGCTACGATCAGCTGATGCGCCTGGGCTGGAAGGTGTTCCTGCCGCTGTCGCTGGTGTGGGTGGTGGTCGCCGCCGGCTGGGTGCTGTATTTCCCCAATGGGATCGGAGGGTAAGCGATGGCGATCCGTTCCTTCTTTCTCTGGGAATTCGTACAGGCCTTTTTCCTGTCGATGCGGTATTTCTTCGCGCCGAAGCCGACGCTGAACTACCCCTTTGAAAAGGGTGTGCTCTCGCCCCGCTTCCGCGGCGAGCATGCACTTCGGCGCTATCCGAGCGGCGAGGAACGCTGCATCGCCTGCAAGCTGTGCGAGGCGGTGTGCCCTGCGCTCGCCATCACCATCGAGGCCGAGCCGCGGGCCGACGGCAGCCGCCGCACCACGCGCTACGACATCGACATGGTGAAGTGCATCTATTGCGGGCTGTGTCAGGAAGCCTGCCCGGTGGATGCCATCGTCGAGGGACCGAACTTCGAATACGCGACCGAGACGCGCGAGGAACTCTACTACAACAAGGCGCGGTTGCTGGCGAACGGCGACCGCTGGGAGCGCGAGATTGCGCGCAACCTCGAACTGGATGCGCCCTATAGATGAGCGCGCTCAAAGGGATGACGGGCGGGGGTGAAACATGCTGACGGCGATCGCCTTCTATGTCTTTTCGGCGGCCTTGATCCTGGCCGCGCTGATGGTGATTGCGTCACGCAATCCCGTGCATTCGGTGCTTTACCTGATCTTGGCCTTCTTCAACGCGGCGGCGTTGTTCGTGCTGATGGGTGCCGAGTTCCTGGCGATGATCCTGCTCATCGTCTATGTCGGCGCGGTGGCGGTGCTCTTCCTCTTCGTGGTGATGATGCTCGACATTGATTTCGCCGAGCTGAAGCGGGGGGCGCTGCGCTATGCGCCGGTGGGCGCGCTGGTCGGGCTGGCGCTGGTCGTCGAGCTGGTGCTGGTGGGCAGCATCTGGTCTTTCGCCGCCGATGCCGGCCATGTGCTGGGCGCGGCGACGCCCGCCGGCATGACCAACACCGAAGCGCTCGGCCACATTCTCTATACAGATTACATCTACTACTTCCAGACCGCGGGCCTGATCCTGCTGGTGGCCATGATCGGCGCCATCGTGCTGACGCTGCGCCACCGGCCGGACGTCAGGCGCCAGTCGATCCCGCGCCAGGTCGCGCGCCGGCCGAAAGACTCTATGGTGGTGGTGGATATTCAACCGGGGCAGGGGGCCTGAAAATGACGATCGGTCTTCCTTATTATCTGGGCGTGGCGGCGGTTCTGTTCACCATCGGCGTGTTCGGCATCTTCCTCAACCGCAAGAACATCATCGTCATCCTGATGTCGGTGGAATTGATCCTGCTCGCGGTCAACCTCAACTTCGTGGCTTTTTCCGCCTATCTCGGCGATCTCGTCGGCCAAGTCTTCGCCCTGCTGGTGCTGACCGTGGCCGCTGCCGAGGCGGCGATCGGCCTGGCCATTCTCGTGACTTACTTCCGCAACCGGGGCTCGGTGGCGGTTGAAGACGCGAACCTGATGAAAGGCTGACGCGGATGTATGCGGCGATTGTCTTTCTGCCACTTTTGGGCTCGTTCGTGGCCGGCGTCTTCGGCCGCGTCATCGGCCACCGCGCCAGCGAGCTGATCACCACGGCGCTGCTGTTCACTTCGCTCGCTTTCTCCTGCGACGCCTTCTACAACGTGGCGCTGCTCGGCCATTCACAGATCGTGCAGGTGGCGCCCTGGATCATGTCGGGCAACTTCGCAGTCGACTGGACCTTGCGCGTCGATACCCTGACGGCGGTGATGCTGGTGGTGGTGACGGGCGTCTCCGCGCTCGTGCACCTGTATTCTTTCGGCTACATGCACGACGATCCGGGTCGCTGGCGGTTCTTCAGCTACCTCTCGCTCTTCACCTTCGCCATGCTGATGCTGGTGACGAGCAACAACTTCCTGCAGATGTTCTTCGGCTGGGAAGGGGTGGGCCTGGCGTCTTACCTGCTGATCGGCTTCTGGTACCAGAAGCCGGAAGCCTGTGCCGCCGCGATCAAGGCCTTCGTGGTCAACCGCGTGGGCGATTTCGGCTTCGCGCTGGGCATCTTCGGCGTCTTCTATGTGTTCGGCACGCTGGACTTCAACACGGTGTTCGCCGCCGCCCCGGCGATGGCGGGCAAGACCTTCGTGTTCGCAGGCCAAAGCGTGGATATCCTGACCACGCTGTGCCTCTTGCTGTTCGTTGGCGCGATGGGCAAGTCGGCCCAGTTCCTGCTGCACACCTGGCTGCCGGATGCGATGGAAGGCCCCACGCCCGTGTCCGCCCTCATCCATGCCGCCACGATGGTGACGGCTGGCGTGTTCCTGGTCTGCCGCTGCTCGCCGCTTTACGAGCTGGCGCCCACCGCGCTCGACTTCGTCACCTTCATCGGCGCCACCACGGCCTTCTTCGCCGCCACGGTCGGCCTGTTCCAGAACGACATCAAGCGGGTGATCGCCTATTCCACCTGCTCGCAGCTCGGCTACATGTTTGCCGCCGCCGGCGTCTCGGATTACGGCGGGGCGATGTTCCATCTCTTTACCCATGCCTTCTTCAAGGCGCTGCTGTTCCTGGCCGCCGGTTCGGTGATCGTGGCCATGCACCATGAACAAGACATGCGCCGCATGGGCGGCCTCGCCAAGCGGTTGCCCTTCACCTGGGCCACGATGCTGATCGGCAATCTGGCGCTGACCGGCTTCGGTATTCCGTTCCTGGGTATCGGCGCTGCCGGCTTCTATTCCAAGGACGGCATCATCAACGCCGCGTTCCTCAGCCATGCGCCGATGGCGCAGTACGCTTTCTGGATGACGCTGATCGCCGCGGGCATGACCAGCTTCTATTCCTGGCGGCAATTCATCATGACCTTCCACGGCCGCTACCGCGGGCTCGATCATCACAGCCATGCCGCGGCGGACGAAGAGCCGGATGCCGCGCATCATCACCATGCGCCGAAGCTGGAAGAGATTCACGAAACGCCGCTGACCATGCTGATCCCGCTGGGCGTGCTGGCGATCGGCGCGCTGTTTGCGGGTGCTCTCTTCGATCACCTGTTCATCGGCGGCGGCGCGGCCGGTTTCTGGCGTGGCGCGGTGGCCGTCGCCGCCGGCCACGGCACCGGCGAGGTGCCGGCCTGGGAAGAACTGGCGCCCTTCGTGCTGACGGTGCTCGGCTTCTGCGTGGTGTACTACTATTACATCATGAACCCGGAGCTGCCGGCCAAGCTGGCGGCGAAACGCTGGGGCATCTACCTCTTCCTCTACAACAAGTGGTACTTCGACGAACTGTATGACTTCCTGTTCGTGCGCGGCGCGATGAAGATAGGCCGCATGCTGTGGAAGACCGGCGACGGCACGCTGATCGACGGACTGGGGCCGGACGGTGTCGCCGCCCGCGTGCTCGATGCCACGCGGCAGGCGGTCAAGCTGCAATCCGGCTACCTCTATCACTACGCTTTCGCCATGCTGATCGGCGTGGTGGCGCTCGCCACCTGGTTCATGGTTGCGGGAGTTACGCCATGAGCAACCTGCCGATCCTGTCGATCATCACCTTCCTGCCGCTCGTCGGCGTGCTCTTCATCCTGATCACGCGCGGCAAGGAGGAGACTGTGGCAGCCACCGCGCGCTGGGTGGCAATGATCACCACGCTGGTCGATTTCGGGCTGTCGCTGTACCTGTGGTCGAAGTTCGATGGCACCACGGCCGCCTTCCAGTTCGTCGAGCGGAGCGAGTGGCTGGGCGGCGGCATTGTCTACCACATGGGCGTGGACGGCATTTCCATGCTGTTCGTGGTGCTGACGGCGGGGTTGATGCCGTTCTGCATCATGGCGAGCTGGAAATCGGTGCAGAAGCGCGTCGCCGAATACATGATCGCCTTCCTGCTGCTGGAAACGCTGATGATCGGCGTGTTCTGCGCGCTTGACCTGCTGCTCTTCTACGTCTTCTTCGAGGGCGGGCTGATCCCGATGTTCCTCATCATCGGTGTGTGGGGCGGGCCCCGGCGCGTTTATGCCAGCTTCAAGTTCTTCCTCTACACGCTGCTCGGCTCGGTGCTGATGCTGCTGGCCGTGATGGCGATGTATCTGCAGGCCGGCACGACGGACATCACGGTGCTGCTGCACACCCATTTCTCGGTGGCCATGCAGTTCTGGCTGTGGCTGGCCTTCTTCGCCAGCTTCGCGGTGAAGCTGCCGATGTGGCCGGTGCACACCTGGCTGCCGGATGCGCATGTGGAAGCGCCGACGGCGGGCTCGGTGATCCTTGCGGGCATCCTGCTGAAGATGGGCGGCTATGGCTTCCTGCGCTTCTCGTTGCCGATGTTCGCCAGCGCCAGCGAAACCTTCGCGCCGCTGATCTTCGCGCTTTCCGTTGTGGCGGTGATCTACACCTCGCTGGTGGCCCTGGCGCAGGAGGACGCGAAGAAGCTGATTGCCTATTCGTCGGTCGCGCACATGGGCTTCGTGACGATGGGTATCTTCTCGCTCACGCAGCAGGGCGTGGACGGCGGCGTCTTCCAGATGCTGTCCCACGGCGTGGTTTCGGCCGCGCTGTTCCTCTGCATCGGCGTGATCTACGACCGCATGCACACCCGCGAGATCAAGGCCTATGGCGGCCTGGTGGAGCGCATGCCGCTCTATGCCGCCTGCTTCATGGTATTCACGCTGGCCAATGTCGGTCTGCCGGGTACCAGCGGCTTCGTCGGTGAATTCCTCTCCATGCTCGGTGCCTTCCAGGTCAACACTTGGGTTGCGATTCTCGCCGCTACGGGCGTGATCCTGTCGGCGGCCTACATGCTCTATCTCTATCGACAGGTGGTGTTCGGCAAGCTGGTGAAGCCCAGCCTGCAGGCCATTCAGGATCTCTCCTTGCGCGAAGTGGCGATCCTGGCGCCGCTCGTCATCATCACCATCCTGATGGGCGTTTATCCCAAGCCGGTGTTCGACGTAACGAGCGTCTCGGTCGCCAATCTGATTCAGGAACACAAGACGGCGTTGGCGATGTCCCAGACGCCCGAACTCGCGGCGCTGACCGCTGAAGGAGGCGTGCGGTGAACGCGCTGACGAACGATCTGGCCATCCTGTTGCCCGAGCTGATCCTGGCGGTCAGCGGCCTGGTGCTGCTGCTCTGGGGTGCGCTGCGCGGCGACAAGGATGCCGGCACCGTGAGCTTTCTGGCGGTGGTGGCGATGGCGGTGGCCGCCTATGTGATGCTGGCGGGCGATGAAACCGCGACGGCTTTTCACGGCGCTTTCGTGGTGGATGGTTTCGCGCGCTTCGCCAAGGTGCTGATCCTGCTCGGTTCGGCGCTGACGCTTGTCATCACGCCGGCCTATGCCGAGCGCGCCAAGCTGGCGCACTTCGAGTTCCCCGTTCTGGTGCTGTTTGCCACGCTTGGCATGATGCTGATGGTGTCCGCGGCCAGCTTCATCGCGCTCTATATGGGCCTGGAGCTGCAGAGCCTGTCGCTCTATGTGCTGGCTTCCTTCAACCGGGATTCGGTGAAATCGAACGAGGCGGGGCTCAAATATTTCGTCCTCGGCGCGCTCTCCTCGGGCATGCTGCTCTACGGCATCTCGCTGATCTACGGCTTCACGGGCTCAACCGAATTCCTCGCGGTGGCGCACGTCATCAAGACCGGCGGCATCTCGATCGGCCTCATCTTCGGCCTGGTCTTCCTGATCGCCGGGCTGGTGTTCAAGATTTCCGCTGTGCCGTTCCACATGTGGACGCCGGATGTCTATGAGGGCGCGCCCACGCCGGTGACGGCTTTCTTCGCGATGGCGCCAAAGGTGGCGGCGATGACGCTGCTGTTGCGCGCCTTGCTGTCTTCGTTCCCCGATGCGATCCACCAATGGCAGCAGGTGATTATCCTGATCTCGGGGCTGTCGATGGTCCTCGGCGCTTTTGCGGCCATCGGCCAGACCAACATCAAGCGCCTGATGGCCTACAGCTCCATCGGCCATATGGGCTTTGCGCTGCTCGGCCTCGCCGCCGGCACGGCGATGGGCGTGAAGGGCGTGCTCATCTACATGGCGATCTATCTGGTCACCAATGCGGGCGTGTGGGTCGTCGTCATGGCGATGGCGCGGGACGGTCAATCGGTGGAATCGATCTCCGATCTCGCCGGGCTGTCGCGCACGCGGCCGGGCCTGGCCTTCGCGATGGCGGCGCTGATGATCTCGCTGGCCGGCATTCCGCCGCTGGCCGGCTTCTGGGCCAAGTTCTATGTCTTCGTCGCCGCCATCGAGGCGCATCTCTATACGCTGTCCGTGATCGGCGTGCTCTCCAGCGTGGTGGGCGCCTATTACTACTGGCGCATCGTCAAGGTGATGTATTTCGACGATCCGGCACCGGCCTTCGATGCCGGGCTGGCGAAGCTGCCGGGCCTGGTGCTGGCGGGGGCCAGCCTGTTCACGATCTTCTTTATCGTCGGCGGTGCGCCGCTGATCGCGGCGGCGGGGCACGCGGCGGCGACGCTGGTGCCGTGATCGCACCGCCCGCGTGGCCGCCAAGCTGGCCTGTGGGCTACGCGCTCAAGGAATACCCCAGCCTCGATTCCACCAACGAGGAGGCGCGACGGCTGGCGGCGGCGGGTGCGCCGGCGCCACTCTGGATACGCGCAGGGGTGCAGACGGCTGGGCGCGGGCGCCGGGGCCGGGCCTGGGAGGCGCCGGCCGGCAACCTCGCCGCCACGCTGCTGCTCAGGCCGGATCGCCCGGCTGCGGAGTGCGCGCAGCTTTCCTTCGTCGCGGCCATTGCCGCCGCCGAAGCCGTGGCGCAGTTCGCGCCCCGCGCCGAGCTGCGCGTCAAATGGCCCAACGACGTTCTGGCCGACGGGCGCAAGATCGTCGGCATCCTGCTCGAATCCGCCAGCGGCGCAGGCGCCCAGCCGCAATGGCTGGCCATCGGCATCGGCATCAACCTGGCGCAGTTCCCCGAGGGCGTGGAAACACCGGCCATTTCCGTGGCCGCGCTGGGCGAAATGGCCCCGGCTCCGCGCGATGCGCTGCTATGCCTCGCCGCCAGCTTCGCGAAATGGTATGAGGTGTGGCGCACGCAGGGTTTTTCGCCCATCCGCGATGCCTGGCTGGCGCGCGCCGCCCATCTGGGCGGGCGCATCCGCGTGAGGCTGGCGAAAGAGGAGACATCCGGCGTGTTCGAAGGGATCGACGAGAGCGGCGCCCTCATCCTGCGCGAAGCGGGCGGCAAGCGGCGCACCGTCGCCGCCGGCGAAGTGTTCTTCGGGGCCTAAGCCATGCTGCTCGCCATCGACGCCGGCAACACCAACATTGTCTTCGCCGTACATGACGGCAAGGATATCCGCGCCGAGTGGCGCACGGTGACCAAGACCCAGCGCACCGCCGACGAATATGCGGTGACGCTGAAGCAGCTGTTCGAGACGGAGGGGCTTGCCTTCGGCGATATCGACGCGGCGATCATCGCCACCGTGGTGCCCGCGGTGCTGTTCGACCTGCGCCAGCTCTGCGTGCGCTATCTCAAATGCACGCCGCTGGTGGTGGGCGAGGCGGAGGTCGATCTGGGTATCGGCATTCACATGGACCGGCCTGAGGCGGTGGGCGCCGACCGCGTGGTGAACGCCGTGGCCGCGCATGAACGCTACCGGGGGGCGCTGATCGTGGTCGATTTCGGCACCGCCACCACCTTCGATGTCATCAGCGAGAAGGGGGATTATGAAGGCGGCGTGATCGCGCCGGGCGCCAATCTCTCCGCCGAGGCGCTGCATCAGGCCGCGGCCATGCTGCCGCGCGTCGCCATCCAGCGCACGCAGAACGTGATCGGCAAGGATACGGTGCCGGCCATGCAATCCGGCCTCTACTGGGGCTATGTCGGCTTGATCGAAGGGCTGATTGGGCGCATCAAGGAAGAATACGGCCAGCCGATGACGGTGATCGCCACCGGTGGCCTCGCCAGCCTGTTCCATAAGCATATGACGGCGATCGATCATCTCGATGCCGATCTCACCATCCGCGGGCTGGTCCAGATCTACGCTTGCAACGCGAAGAAAACGCAGGGCGGGAAGTCCGCGAAATAATGGCCAAGCGCGAAGACGAACTGGTGCTGCTGCCCTTGGGCGGCGCGGGCGAAATCGGCATGAACTTCAATGCCTATGGTTTCGGCCCGGCCCATGCGCGCCAGTGGATCGTGGTCGATTGCGGCGTGCTGTTCGGGCGCGAAGGCGATACGCCGGGCATCGATCTCATCATGCCGGACATCCGCTTCCTGGCGGAGCAGGCCGAGGATGTGCTCGCCATCGTGCTCACCCACGCCCATGAGGACCACATCGGCGCGGTGCCGCATCTGTGGCCGCAATTGCGTTGCCCGATCTACGCCACTCCCTTCACCGCCAAACTGGTGACCGGCAAGCTGATCGAGGCGGGGCTGGCGGACAAGGTGAAGGTGCGCGAGGTGCCGCTCGGCGGCCATCTCGACATCGGGCCGTTCGCGGTCGATTACGTCTCGATCACCCATTCCATCCCCGAGCCCAATGCGCTGGCGATCAAGACCTGGCTGGGAACCGTGGTGCACACCGGCGACTGGAAGATCGATCCCGAACCGCTGCTCGGCGACGTGACCGATACCAACCGTCTCACCAGGCTGGGCGACGAGGGCGTGCTGGCGCTGGTGTGCGATTCCACCAATGCGCTGCATGAAGGCCATTCTGGCTCGGAGGCCACGGTGCGCGAAAGCCTGGCCGAGCTGATCGGCCGGCTCAAGGGCCGCGTGGCGGTGACCGCCTTCGCCTCGAACGTGGCGCGGCTCGTTTCCATTGCCAAGGCGGCGCGCGCCGCCGGCCGCGAGGTGGCGCTGGTCGGCCGGGCGATGCAGAAGATGGTCGCCGCCGCGCGCGAAACCGGCTACCTCGACGATTTCCCGCGCGTGATCGACGAGGCGGAGGCCGCGCTCCTGCCGCCCCACCGCGCGCTCTACCTTGTCACCGGCAGTCAGGGCGAACCGCGCGCGGCGCTGGCCCGCATCGCATCGGGCGATCATCCCAATGTGAAACTGGGCCCCGGCGACAGCGTGATCTTCTCCTCGCGCATCATTCCGGGCAACGAACTGGGCATTTTCGCCCTGCACAACAAGCTCTGCGCCCTCGGTGTCGAGGTGCTGACCGAGCAGGATCATTTCGTCCACGTCTCCGGTCATCCGTACAAGGACGAACTGGCGCAGATGTATCGCTGGGTGCGGCCGAAAATCGCCGTGCCGGTGCATGGCGAGCTGCGCCACATGGCCGAGCATGCGCGGCTGGCCCGTTCGCTGCAGGTGCCCGAGGCGGTGACGATCGAGAACGGCCAGATGCTGCGCCTGGCGCCGGGACCGGCGGAGATCATCGACGAGGTGCCGGCGGGGCGCATCTATCTCGACGGCAGCGTGCTGGTCGACGAAAGCGCCGACCACGGCCGCGAGCGCCGGGCGATGGGTTTTGCCGGGCTGATCGCGGTGACGCTGGTGCTGGACCAGAGAGGCCGCGTCGCCGGTGAGCCCGTGCTCTTTCTCGAAGGCATTCCGGATTCGGTGCGTGAGGCCGTGCGCGTGGCTGTGGACTCTGCCACCCGGCGCTACAACCCGAAGAAGGGCGACGAGGAAGCCTTGCGCGAGAATGTCCGCCGCGCCGCCCGCCGTGCCGCGCTGGAAGCCTGGGACAAAAAGCCGGTCACGCGTGTGGAAATCGCCTGGGTCTAGGCGCGCTTGTGTGCGCCCGGTGCTGCCTTTAGTTTTGCTGGGATCGCTATCGGAGTGAAACCATGATCGGCCGGCTCAATCACGTCGCCATCGCCACCAAGGACATCAAGAAGGCCGCCGCGGTCTATCGCGACACGCTGGGCGCCAAGGTGTCCGCAGAGGTGGCGCAGCCGGACCACGGCGTCACCACCGTCTTCGTCGAATTGCCCAACACCAAGATCGAGCTGTTGGAACCGCTGGGCGAAAATTCGCCTATCGCAAAGTTTCTGGAAAAGAATCCCGGCGGCGGCATGCATCATGTCTGCTACGAAGTGGAGGATATCCACGCCGCCGTGGTGCAGATGAAGAAGATGGGCGCCACCGTTACCGGCACAGGCCAGCCGCGCATCGGCGCGCACGGCAAGCCGGTGGTGTTCCTGCACCCCAGGGATTTCGTCGGCACGCTGGTCGAGCTGGAGCAGGCCTGAACCCATGAGCGCGCTGATCTATTGGGTGGTGGTCGGCGGGGCCTATATCATCCTGTGGTGGATGGTGTTCTTCGTGCTGCTGCCGATCGGCCTGTACAACGAAGACGATCCGCCCGGCCAGTTCGTGCCGGGCGCGCCGCCCAGGACGCCGGCGGCCAGAAAGCCGGGTCAGTTCCGCTGGAAGGTGCTGGCCGCCACGACCATCGCCACGGCAATCTGGGCCATCCTTTATGGCTTGGTGTTGGCGGGCGTGATCCAGCTTTAGGCCAATAGCCGTAGACTTGCTCAGGTTATGCCCGTCGCACCGGCGCATGATCTATATCAAGGCGCCCTGGCCGCCCGATCCGCTACAGCCCCGCAGTCGCAACAGGTCCGAAGCGAGGACAACCGGCATGCTTGTCGATCTGGATGCTTACCGGCAAACGCCGCTCAACGAAAAACCCTATCCCCATCTGGTGGTGAGGGATTTCCTGCCGCCCGAGAAGCTGTCGGCGGCGATCCGCGATTTTCCCACGCTCGATGTCGGCGGGCTGTTCCTGCCCGAGGCGGCCGAAATCGGACCCAGCGTGAAAGAGATCATCGCCGAGCTTGAGAGCGAGGCGATGCGCCAGGCGGTGGGCGAGAAGCTGGGCATCGACCTTTCCGGCCGGCCGACGCTGGTGACGCTGCGCAACCGCTGCAACGCGCGCGACGGGCGCATCCATCCCGATTCGAAATTCAAGCTCGCCACCATGCTGCTCTACCTCAACGAGCCCTGGGCGGTGGATGGCGGCCGGCTGCGCATCCTCAATTCTAGCGACGACCTGGAAGACTACGCCGCCGAGGTGCCGCCCAATGGCGGTACGCTGGTGTGCTTCAAGGTGCAGCCGAACTCGTGGCACGGGCACAAGCCCTTCGTCGGCCCGCGGCGCTACATCATGGTCAATTACTGCCAGGATCAGGCGGTGCGCGATTCCGAAGCGGCGCGCCATCGCCTCTCCACGCGGGTGAAGAAAGTGCGCCGCCTGTTCGCTGGCGCGCCGGCGGAGACGGCATGAGCAATTCCGAACAGATCGCCGGACACTTCCTGAAGGCGCTGGCCG
>JAGWZW010000130.1 GCA_018971835.1 Alphaproteobacteria bacterium | reverse complement strand
CAATGCCGCGGCGGTCGAGATCGCGCTGCAGCAGCTGGCCGGCCGGCGCATCGAGCTGGCGCTCCATCAGCGTCGGCATCAGGTGGACGAGCGCCACCGACATGCCGCGCTGCTTGAGCCCCCAAGCCGCTTCGAGCCCCAGGAGCCCGCCGCCGATCACGACCGCGCGCTTTCTGGTGCGCGCGGCCTCGAGCATCTTCTCCACATCGGCAAGATCGCGGAAGGCGCAGACGCCGGGCAGGCCGAGGCCGGGTATGGGGGGCGCCAGCGGCTTCGAGCCAGTGGCAATCAGCAACCGGTCGTACGGAACCTGGCGCCCGCTGGCGGCGGTGACGGTTTTGGTTTCGCGGTCGATCCGGGTAACGGCGTCATCGGTGATCAGCCGGATGCCGTTTTCCGCATACCAATCCCGCGAATTGATGACGATCTCGTCGAGAGACTTGTCGCCGGCCAGCACGCTCGACAGCAGGATGCGGTTGTAGTTCACATGCGGTTCGGCGCCGAACACGGTGATGCGATAGCGCCGCCCCGCCTCGTGCTTGAGCAATTCCTCCACCGTGCGCATGCCGGCCATGCCGTTGCCCACGACAACGAGACGCTGGTCGTCGTGCGTGTCCGAAAACGCCGGAGCGAAGTCGTCACAAAATTCGATGTTCATGGCGCAACTCGCATTCCAGCGCACAAGCGCTGCCGGTCCGTGCCGGATACGAGCCGCCCTTAGCCCGCGGGATCACATATCTCCGCGCGTGCCGTCCGCCATTAGACGGCACCGGATCGGCCACGCCTTGCCCGGCCGATACCAATCCCATCGCAAGCGGCGTGCCAGTTGCGCTGCAGCGCAAAATTCGCGGGATTGCGCCACTTGTCTGAAGTTATCGCGATTAATCGCAGGCTTACCGCCCCGCGGGAATGCAGATGACGCCTAAAGATTGTGCAGCGCACTCGTCGTCGGCCGGGCAACCGCGGGGGTTTCTTCGGGCGAAAACACTGCGTCGTCGCAGAAGCGGTCGGCCGGCATGGCGATGGCCGCGGGCTCTGCCGCGACGCTCCAGGGCGCTGCGTGCGCGCCCTCCGGCTTGCTGTTCTCAAGCGGCGCCGGTTCGCCGAGCGGTGCCACGGCTGCCCGATAAAGATCGGGCCGATAGACCTCTTCGGCCAGGCGCTGAAGAGCGATGCCGCTGCCGATCATCTCCCAGCGGCGCATCTGGGCGAGGAACCACTGGCCGTGGGACTGCCAGGGAAAGGTCGTGGCCCCGCGATGGAAGATGCAGCCTTTCGCGGCCGGGCCGCCGGGCGCCCCGCCCGGCAGGCTGCTCAGAATGGCGTGGGAATCGACATCCAGATATTTGCGGCGCGACAGCAGCGCGGCCGTATAGGCGGCGTTCTGCGGATCGTCGCAGAATTTGCTGGCGCGCAAGAGCGCGCGCAGCGCTCCGGTCAGGGCTTCGGGGTGATCCCCGGCCCAGCGCGCGGAGACGGCAAAAGCCTTTTCCGGCGCGTGCTGCCAGATGTCGTGCGAGGTTGCGACGGTTGTGCCTGCGCCGGTGCGGCGGGCGACCTCGCCCCACGGCGCGCCGGCGCAGAAACCCGCAATCCGGCCGGTGGCCAGCGCCTCGGCCGCCAGCGCCGGCGGAACCACTGCGATCCGCACATCGCTGCCCGCGACAATGCCCGCCGTGGCCAGCCAATAGCGCAGCAGCAGGTTATGGGTGGAATAGGCGTGCACGACGCCGAGCGTGAAATCCTGCCTGCGCAAGACGGCGGCGAGCGCTTCGACCGTCGGCAGGCCCGTTGCCCTGTGCTCGGCAACAGCCTGGGCGAGCGCCGTGGAGAGCGTGATCGTGTTGCCGCCGGCGCTCAGCATGTAGGGCACCAGCAGCCGCTGCGCCACGCCGCGCACGCCAAGATGAACGGCGAAGGCCAGCGGCGGCACGATGACGGCAGCGTCAAGAAAACCGTAAGTCAATTTGTCGGCGATGTTGGCCCAGGACGGTTCGATCGCGAGTTCGACCTCGATCCCCTCATCGGCGAAAAAGCCGAATTCATAAGCCGCAATCACGGGCGCGCCATCGGTGAGCCTTAGGCAGCCGATCCGCAGACAGGGGCGCGACGGCCGGCGCGGGCCGAATGCCACGATATCACTCATGCCGGCTTTCCCTCGTCTGCGGCTGGCCCCCACCCGCATCATGATCCTTAACGAACGTCGCCACGACCTGGCCGAGCTTGCGATTTTCGTTCATGGCCTTTTTTTGCAGCCAGCGGTAGGCTTCCGGCTCCGTCATCTTGCGGTCCTGCATGAGAATGGCCTTGGCACGCTCGATCAGGCGGCGCTCTTCCAGAAGGGCCTTGGCGGCGGCCAACTCGGTCTCGACCTGACGATAACGGCGAAACAGGGCAATGGCGGACACCATGATCGGCTTCACATCCTGAAACGCCATCCCCGACAGGTTGTAGGAACAGACGCCGGCGGCGATCGCGTCTTCCGCGAAGCCGGGATCGTCGCTGCCCGCGAACACCACGGTTGGATGGTCCGACGCCACGGTGCGGATGCCTTCGAGCGCATCGCGATCCGGCAGAGCCATGTCGACGATGATCAGGTCAGGGCGCACCCGTTCGACGGTGGCGGCGAGTTCAGGCCCGCCCGGCGCACGTTGGATCTCTGCAAAGCCCGATTGCGAAAGCTGTTCCTCGAGCGCACGCGCGCGATCGGCATCCGTATCGACCAGCAGGATCTTGAGCGGCATGACGCCGATAGTTTCACAACCGCGGCAGATAGCAATGCCGTGACGGCTTCGAAATCTGCGGTGCCCAAACCTTGAGCGTGATGGCTGCCGATTGGGCACGCAGCAATACACTATGTCGACTATGTCTTAAGCTACATAGTCGCCACTATCTACCCCGCCCGACTATGTCGGGTAGCGGGACGATGGCCCACGATTCCAAGGGTTTATAGGATAGCATGCAGAGATAGTTTGTAGCCCTTCCGGCAATCCAGCTTGGAAAGGGAGCAAACAATGAAGTATTCCATCAATGATGACTTTGCGTTGTCGCGGCCGCCAGAGGGCCCGGTGGCGAGTTATATAATTCCGTTTTCCAATTGGCTTGTTGATCGAGGCTACGGTCTTGTTTCTACGAGGAACCAGGTGCTGATGGCTGCAGGCTTCAGCGATTGGCTCCGGCAAAATGGGATTGAGCTAAGCGACATAAGTGGAGAGCATCCTGCACGTTATTTGCTAGACCGGACACATTTCCGACGGCCAAAGCTTGGAGATAACGCCGCTCTTCGACATCTATTGTCTTTTCTGCGAAGCCAGAATGCAATCGCCGAAGAGGTTGAGGCCGATCACAACCCATCGCCGGTGGAACAACATGTTCTGGCATACGAGCGATATTTACAAGATGCGCGTGCGCTATCTCGTCAAACGATTACAAATTACCGGCCAGTCGTCCGGGATTTTCTTAACTTCCGCTTCGGTGATGGTGAGGTGTCGCTCGCGCAATTGCGTGCCGTCGACGTGACCGATTTCGTGCAACGGAAGGTTCCGCGTCTCAACATGCGAAGCGCGAAGATCATTACCACAGCACTGCGGTCGTTTCTCTCCTATGCGCGTTATCGGGGTGACATCACGTCAGACTTGGCAGCAGCGGTTCCGATCGTAGCCAACTGGTCTCTTTCGTCCATTCCCCGCGCGATCGGCCGCGACGAGGTAACTCGTTTGCTCGCCAGCATCGATCGGGATACGCGGGTCGGATGCCGCGACTATGCGATGATCCTCGCATTGGCGCGATTGGGATTGCGATCGAGTGAGGTGGTTTTGCTCGAACTCGACGATATCGATTGGGTAGCAGGAAAGATCCATGTGCGTGGCAAGAACGGTCAACGCAACGACCTTCCGTTGCCAGCGGATGTTGGCGAGGCGATCGCCGACTACTTGCGGAAGTGGCGCCCGCGTAATCTCAGCCGTCGTGTCTTCTTGCGCGACAAAGCTCCGATCCGCGGGTTCAAGGGGCCGAGTGGACTTGGTTGCGTCGTCCGCCGCACCCTGAAGAGGGCGGGCATTGATGCTCCCACAACGGGAGCCCACCAATTCCGGCACGGGCTTGCCTCGGAGATGCTGCGTGGCGGCGCCTCGCTCGGTGAGATTGGTGAAGTTCTGGGACACCGTCATGTGCAGACAACAGCGATTTACGCCAAGGTCGATCTCGACGCGTTGCGAACATTGGCGTTGCCATGGCCGGGAGAAGCCCAATGAGCGCACTCCGACAGGCTGTTCACGACTACATCGAGATGCGGCGAGGGCTGGGGTTCAAGCTGCGAGAGACAGAACGGGGATTGATCGATTTCGTCACCTTCTTGGAAGCCAATGACACACCATACATCACGACGGAACTGGCCCTTGCCTGGGCCCAGCGTCCATCGCATGCGCAGCCTTCGCATTGGGCGAGACGGTTGGGTTACGTCCGCGTATTCGCCCGTCATCGAACTGCCGCTGATCCGCGAACCCAGATTCCCCCAGACGGTTTGTTACCTTTTCGTCCAAAGCGAGCTCGGCCTTATCTCTATTCAAAGGAAGACATCCAGTGCCTCTTGTCCGCAGCGCTTGAGATGCCGTGCCGATATACTCGCTGCAAGCTCAGGCCATGGACATATTATTGCCTGTTCGGATTGCTGAGCGTTTCCGGCCTGCGCCTCGGCGAAGCCCGCAACCTTAAGCTTTCGGACATCGACTTTGATGCCGCTGTGCTGACAATCCGCGGCACGAAGTTCGGAAAGTCCCGTCTTGTTCCGATGCACGCATCAACCTGTAGAGTGCTTCGGGATTATATCAGACGCCGGCGGCGGTATTGTGCGACGCAGGCTGCGTCTCCATATTTGTTCACGTCCCTGTTGGGAAACCGCCTTGATGTGGGAGACATTCATCGAACATTCTATGCTCTATCTCGCCAGATCGGCTTGCGAGGCGCAACCGACAGCCACGGCCCGCGCCTGCATGACATGCGGCATGTGTTCGCGACAAACACGTTGGTGCGCTGGTACGAGGCCGAGCAAGATCCCGAGCGGCTCCTGCCCATTTTGTCCACCTATCTCGGCCATGTCCACGTGGCCGATACCCAATGGTATCTCTCCGGTTCACCCGAGCTGATGAAAGAAGCAATGCGCCGGCTTGAGCGGCGCTGGGAGGATCGGACATGACCAAGTATGCTAGCCTGGCCCCACTTTTGGAGCGGTTCTTCACCCAACGCCTGATGCAACAGCGGCAGGCAAGCCCCCACACAATCAGTTCCTATCGCGATACCTTTCGGCAGTTGCTGAAGTTCGCCACACGAACACTGCATAAGCCACCGTCTCGCCTGAACTTCGAGGAAGTCGACGCGCCGTTAATTGTTGCCTTCCTTGATGACCTGGAGAACCACCAGGGTATCAGCGTCCGCAGCCGCAACTTGCGCCTCACGGCGATTCATTCCTTCTTTCGCTACGCCGCCTTCGAGGCACCCGAGCATTCCGCCCAAATTCAACGCGTGCTCGCGATCCCCAGCAAGCGCTTCACTCGAACCCTGGTCAATTTCCTGACCCGCCCAGAGGTCGATGCCATGCTGGCCGCACCGGATCAATCGTCCTGGTCCGGACGGCGCGATCACGCGTTCCTGCTGGTCGCGGTGCAGACTGGATTGCGGCTATCGGAGATCACCGGCCTTAAGCGGGACGATCTGTTCTTCGGCGCGGGCGCCCACCTGCGCGTCATTGGCAAAGGGCGCAAGGAGCGCTGCACCCCGTTCGCCAAGTCTACGACCGCAGTCTTGAAAAACTGGCTGAAAGAACCTCAGCGCGGAGAAGAAGATATCCTGTTTCCCAGCGCCAGAGGTGAGCGGCTGAGCGTTCATGGTGTTCAGTACATGCTGAACAAACACCGCCGGACCGCTGCTGCCATGTGCCCGTCTCTGAATGGAAAGCGCGTCACCGTTCATCGTCTGAGGCACACCATGGCCATGGACCTCCTGCAGGCGGGTGTCGACCGTGCCGTCATCGCCTTGTGGCTCGGCCATGAATCGGTCGAGACCACACAGATCTATATCGAGGCGACGTTGGCGATGAAGGAGATGGCATTGGCAAAAACAATCCCATATTCTGGTAAGTCATCCCGCTTCCGACCCGACGACAATCTGCTGGAGTTCTTGAACAGCCTGTAAATCGCGCTGACTATGTCGGCTAGCCCGGGTATTTCTGCAGGAAATCTCTTTATTCCTCAGACGTTTGCCACTGCGGTCAAAGCTACCCGACATAGTCGGGCGGGGTAGATAGTGCCGCAGCGCGTGAGGCGTTACGTCCAGTTCGACGTCCAACATCCGGCATCGCGCAGAGGCGCGCCGGAACACGGCCGCCCATGCGGCAGGCGTCATGGGGCGGCCGTTCTCGGCAAGCCAGAGCATTGCAGGAGCACCG